>NZ_JAYWVC010000063.1:0-39584 GCF_036281785.1 Streptomyces chiangmaiensis
CGTGGGAGGTGCCCCCAGCACCGGACACCGCGAGCTTTCCGGCAAACCCTTCCGGCCACAGCACTAGCTGCCGAACTCGTACGCGTCCACCTCGGCCAGGTAGCGCGCCCGCCGCTCCTCGTCGTCCTCCAGGAAGGAGGCGGCGAAGGAGTTGCGGGCCAGCCGGCGCATGTGCTCCTCGCCCAGGCCGAGGGCGTCGCGTACGGCGTGGAAGTTGTCGCCCGCGTACCCGCCGAAGTAGGCGGGGTCGTCGGAGTTGACGGTGCAGAGCAGCCCGGCGCCGAGCATCGCGGGCAGCGGGTGGTCCGCCAGGGAGTCCACGGCGCGCAGCCGGACGTTGGACAGCGGGCACAGCGTCAGCGGCACGCGCTCGCGCACCAGCCGCTCGACGAGGGCCGGGTCCTCCATGCAGCGCAACCCGTGGTCGACGCGCTCGACGCCGAGCACGTCGAGGGCCTCGGTGATGTACTCCGGTGGCCCCTCCTCACCGGCGTGTGCGACACGGCGCAGTCCGAGGGCGGCTGCGGCCTCGTACACCTCGCGGAACTTGGCCGGCGGATGGCCGACCTCGGCGGAGTCCAGGCCGACCCCGATGATCCGGTCGAGGTACGGCTTCGCGGCCTCCAGCGCCTCCAGCGCCGAGTCGGCGGACTCGTCGCGCAGGAAGCACATGATCAGCCGGGTGGAGACGCCGTGGTTCTCCTCGCTGCGGCCGAGCGCCCCCCACAACCCCTCGACGACCGTGCCCATGCCGACCCCCCGGGCGATGTGGGCCTGCGGATCGAAGAAGATCTCGGCGTGCCGCACACCCTGCGCTGCGGCACGCTCGAGGTAGGCGTTCGCGAGGTCCTCGAAGTCGCGCTCGGTCCGCAGCACGGCCATGAGCTCGTAGTACAGGTTCAGAAAGGACTGGAGGTCCTCGAAGGCGTACGCCTTGCGCAGCTCTTCCGTGTCGGTGTACGGCAGTTCGACGCCGTTGCGCGCGGCCAGCGCGAAGGCCAGTTCCGGTTCGAGGGTGCCTTCGGCATGGAGGTGCAGTTCGGCTTTGGGGAGGGGCATCGAAGCATCGTACGGCCTGCTCACACCCGTTTCGGGAGCGGCACTCTCAGCAGATCGTGAGCCACGGTCAGCTCGCCCTCGAACCCGGCCTCCCGCGCCTGCCGCTCGAACTCCTCCGGCTCCGCATAGCGCTGGCTGAAGTGGGTGAGGACCAGGTGCCGCACACCGGCCCCCTGTGCCACCCGGGCTGCCTGACCTGCCGTCAGATGTCCGTATTCGACGGCCAGTTCCTCGTCGTCGTCGAGGAACGTCGACTCGATGACCAGCATGTCGCACCCCTCGGCCAGGGCGTACACCCCGTCGCACAGCCGGGTGTCCATGACGAACCCGAACCGCTGGCCGCGCCGCACCTCGCTCACGGCCTCCAGCGCAACGCCGCCCAGGGAACCCTCACGCTGGATGCGGCCCACGTCCGGTCCCATGATGCCGTGCGCGGCGAGCCGCTCGGGCAGCATGCGCCGACCGTCGGGCTCGACGAGCCGGTAGCCGTAGGACTCGACGGGGTGGGAGAGGCGCCGGGCCTCGAGGGTGTACGCGGCGGTCGTCGCGAGCACTCCGTCCTCGGCGACCGGTGCCTCGATGAGCTGGACGGTCTCCCGGTAGGCCGTCGCGTACCGCAGCCGCTCGAAGAAGCGCTGTCCCGACTTCGGATAGTGCGCGGTGATCTCGTGCGGCACCTTGTCCAGGTTGATCCGCTGGATGACCCCCGCCAGCCCGAGCGAGTGGTCCCCGTGGAAGTGTGTGACGCAGATCCGGTGCAGGTCATGGGCGGCGGCGCCGGCGCGGAGCATCTGCCGCTGGGTGCCCTCGCCGGGGTCGAAGAGGATGCCCTCCCCGTCCCACCGCAGCAGATAGCCGTTGTGGTTTCGGTGCCGGGTCGGGACCTGGCTGGCGGTGCCGAGGACCACCAGTTCGCGTACGGACACAGCGCCTTACCCGGGGGGCCACTGCAGGCCACGGCCGCCGAGGACGTGGGCGTGGGCGTGCCAGACGGTCTGCCCGGCACCGCTGCCGGTGTTGAAGACGACGCGGTAGCTCTCGAGCTTCTCCTGCACGGCGACCTCGCCGGCCTCATGGAGCAGGTCGGCGGCGACGGCCGGTTCGGCGACGGCGAGGGAGGCGATGTCCCCGTAGTGGACCCGGGGGATGACCAGCACGTGGGTCGGCGCCTGGGGGTTGATGTCCTGGAAGGCGACAGTGGTCTCGGTCTCCCGGACGATCGTCGCCGGGATGTGCCCCGCGACGATCTTGCAGAACAGGCAGTCGTCCTGCGGCTCTCCCGCCATGTGGGTGCCTCCTCGCACAGACTGATCACGACGACGGCATGGTATCCGCCCGGCCACCGACGGCCACCCCTTCGCTCCGCCTGCAAAGGCGGCGAGGGCCGCCGGACGGCAGGCCCGGGCCGGTCGGCGGACGGGACGGCTCTGCGGAAGCGAGCGCCCCGGAACGGTGGCGCGGACGAGAAGCCGGCGCCACGCGGCGGTGGACCAGGACGGCGGCGGTGGCGCGCCGTGCCGCGGCGCGCCACCGCGGCGCCTCACAGCGACGGCAGCTCCGGGGGCGTCTTCGCCGGGTGTTCCTGAAGTGCGGCCAGCGCTATGCGCACCGCCTCGTCCAGTTGCACATCACGCCCGGCCGCGTGGTCCTGCGGCGCCTGGACCACCTCGACGTCCGGATCGACCCCGTGGTTCTCCACGCCCCACCCGTAACCCTCCAGCCAGAACGCATACTTCGGCTGTGTCACCAGCGTCCCGTCCACGAGCCGGTACCTGCTGTCGATACCGATGACCCCGCCCCAGGTCCGCGTTCCGACCACCGGCCCGATCCCGAGCGCCTTGACCGCCGCGTTCACGATGTCACCGTCCGACCCGGAGAACTCGTTGGCGACGGCGACGACGGGCCCGCGCGGGGCGTCCTCGGGGTAGCTGGACGCCCGCAGCCCCCGCGCGAGGTCCCAGCCCACGATGCGCCGCGCCAGCTTCTCCACGACCAGCTGGGAGGTGTGCCCGCCCCGGTTCTCCCGGACGTCCACGACCAGCCCCTCCCGGGCGACCTCGATCCGCAGGTCCCGGTGGAGCTGCGCCCACCCGGAGCCCACCATGTCCGGCACATGCAGATACCCGAGCCGTCCGCCCGACGTCTCGTGCACGTACGCCCGTCGGTTCGCCACCCAGGCGTGGTACCTGAGCGGCTCCTCGTCGGCGATCGGGACGACGACGGCGTGCCGCAGATCCCCACCGCCCGCCGGTGAGATCGTCAGCTCCACCGGTCTGCCGGCCGTGCCGACCAGCAACGGCCCGGGGCCGGTCACCGGGTCCACCGGCCGCCCGCCCACTGCGACGATCGCGTCCCCGGCGCGCACGGCCACACCGGGTGCGGCGAGCGGCGCGTGCGCGTCGGGGTCGGAGGTCTCCGAGGGCAGCACCAGGTCGACGCGCCACTGGCCGTCCGCGTGCCGGGAGATGTCCGCCCCGAGCAGCCCCTGCCGCCGGTCCGCGCCGGGCCCGCGGCCGTTCGGCATGACATAGGCGTGGGAGGTGCCCAGCTCGCCGTGGACCTCCCACAGGAGGTCCACCAGGTCGTCGTGCGTGGCCACCCGTCCGAGCACCGGCCGGTACCGGCCCAGGACGCCATCCCAGTCGATACCGCCGAGGTCGGGCCGCCAGAAGTTGTCCCGCATGAGGCGGCCCGTCTCGTCGTACATCTGCCGCCACTCCGCGGCGGGGTCGACGGTCTGCCGTACGCGCGACAGGTCGACCGTGATGTTCGCGTCACTGTCGTCGTCGTTCGGGGCACGGCGGTCGCTCGGTACGAGCTTGAGCTTGCCGTCGGCCCACAGCAGCACCCGCTTGCCGTCACCACTGACCGTGAAGTGGTCGGCGTCCGCGGCGAGATGCTCGATACGCTGCTGGACCAGGTCGTAACGCTCCAGCTCGGTCTTGGGATCGGGGTCGTCGGGTGTGGCACGCGAGGCGCCCAGCACACCGCGCACCGGATGCCGCAACCACAGCACCCCGTCCTTGGCGGCCCGCAGCCCGGAGTAGCGCGCCGCCTCGACCGGGAACGGCACGATCCGGTCGGCGAGCCCGTCCAGGTCGATCCGGGTGGTGGGTGCGCCCTCGCTGTCGGGCGTCTCCTCCTTCTCGGGCGCCTCGAAAGGGCGACCGTGCCGCTGCGGCCCGAACGGGGACGGGGTCGTCGCGGCGAGGGTGATCAGGTGCGGCCGCGAGCCGCCCACGAACGCCAGGTCGAAGACGTGCTCGTCGTAGACGGGGTCGAAGGAGCGCGCCGAGAGGAACGCCAGGTGCTTGCCGTCCAACGTGAACGCGGGCGAATAGTCCCGGAAGCGGAGCGGGGTCGCGTCCGTCACCGACAGGTCGGCCGTATTGGCGAGCTTGAGCTGGCGCAGCGGGCGCGGGCCGGGGTGCGACCAGGCCAGCCACGCCGAGTCGGGTGAGAAGACGAGCCCGTCGGCGTCCCCGTCGTCACTGCGGTCGACCTCGCGCACTTCGCCGCTGTCCCGCTCGACGAGCAGGACCCGTCCGTCGTGCGCGGCGACCGCGACGCGGCTGCCGTCGGGCGCCACCGCCAGCCCGAGCACCCGTCCCAGCTGCCCCGCCGCCAGGCGTCGGGGGGTGGCGGCGGGCTGGAAGCCGGTGGCGGGCGCGAACTCGAGCGCGTCCTCACCCTCCGCGTCCGTCACCCACACCACCCACTCCTCGCCCTCGGCGCGGAAGGTGTGCGGCAGCCGGGCGCGTACACCGTGATCTGCGGCGAGCGCGCGGGCCGGCCCCGAGCGGTGGGTGACCCAGTGCACGGCGCCGCGCACGGAGACCGCGCTGCCGCGTCCGGTGTGGTCGGGCGAGGCGGACCCGAACCAGCGGCCCGCGTTCACGGGGTACGGCTGGAGGTCGGCGCGCTGCCCGCCGAGCCGGACGTCCAGCCGCCGGGGCTCGGCCTCGTCCAGGTCGTCGAGGATCCAGAGTTCACCGGCACAGGCGTACACGACCCGGGTGCCGTCGCCGGCGGCGTGCCGGGCGTAGAAGCCTCCCCCGCTCTCGGCCTCCGGCCCGAGCGGTGTGTGGCGGCGCAGATCCGACCCGTCGGCGAGCGAGGAGTACAGCGCCCCGACGCCCTCGTGGTCGGACAGGAAGGCGATCCTCGCCCGGTCCCCCGTCCCCACCCACAGCGGGTACTCGATGTTCCCGTCGAGGTCCTCGTGCAGCCGCACGAACTCGCCGTCGCCCGCACGGTCGATCCACAGCGTGCCGGCGGTACCGCCCCGGTACCGCTTCCAGTAGGCGGCCTCGCGTCCCATGGGCGCTGACAGCAGAACCGTGGCGGGCCCGTACGCGACCTCGCCGACGGGCCCGTACGGCAGGGTGGTGGCCGGTCCGCCGTCGAGCGGTACGGCGCGCGCCCAGGTGCGGCGCAGCGATGCCTGACCGGCCGTGCTGAGCGCGAGCACCTGACCCTCCGGAGTCCAGCCGCGCACCTGGGTCTTCGCGCTTCCCCAGTACGTCAGGCGCTTGGAGGGGCCGCCGTCGACTGGGGCGATGTGCACTTCGGGCGCGCCGTCACGGGTGGAGGTCCAGGCGACGGTCGTACCGTCCGGGGAGATGCGGGGGTGGTTCACCGGGACGTTGTCGGCGCTGACCCGCCAGGCACGGCCGCCGTCGAGCGGGGCGACCCAGACGTCGTCCTCGGCGGTGAAGGCGACCAACTCGCCGTGCAGATGCGGGAACCGGAGATACGCGGGCGATGCGGACTGAGTCACCGGATCACCCTAAGCAGCGATCTCGTTCCCTGACAGGGGTTTTCCCCATATGACGCCGACCTGGGCCCGCGTCACTTGCCCTGCACCGGCCGGCAGGCCGGATCGCCCTGGCACCAGATCGTCTTCGTCACGGTGACGGTGGGCCCGGGCCGCCCGGGAGTGGTCGGGCGGAACGTGACGGGCGGAACCGGCGTATCGGCGTTGCAGTTTCCGAGGCCGGCGACATGGAACCACTCCCGGCCGCCGACGGTGGCCCTGAGGTTCCCGCGTACGCACTTGCCGTCGACGGTGCGGGTGACCCTGCCCGTGACGGTGATGTCCCTCCGGTCGTCGGTCTGCCCCTGGCAGTCGACGGTGACGACGCTGCTCACGGACGGCGCGGGCGTCCGTCCGGAGGCGGAGGTCCTGCTGCCGTAGTCGCCCATGCAGCTGAGCCAGCGCACCTTCACGTGCTGCCGCTCCAGTTGCCTGGTCGCGGTCTGGTCGGTCGTGTACGCCACCGACGCGGAACTCAGATCACCGGGTTGGCACGCGACGGCTCCGCCCACGGCGACCGTCACGACCCCGGTCACCGCCGCGAGTCGTCCTCCTTTCGACCACCGCCAAATCCGCCTCAATACCCCCATGGAGGGCAGCCTGCCACTCCGCGGACTGTCACGGTAGAGCGCATACGGCCATGTGCACGCCCCCGTTCACTCCTTCGGGATGCGGCGCCGCCGCGCTGCGGGTGATCCTCAGGGGCGCAGCAGGAGCCACTCCTGAAGTTCCACCAGATTGCCCTCGGGGTCCTTGAGGTGGGCGACGCGCATGCGGTCGGTCATGGGGGCCGGACCGTGCAGCAGGGTCGCGCCCCGGGAGGCGATCTGCTCGCAGTACGCGTCCAGATCGTCCACGCGCAGTACGACGAGCGAGCGGTGGCCCGTGGCCTCGTCGGACAGTTCACCGAGGATCCCGGCCATCATCGCCCGGTCCTGCAGCGCGATGCCCGCCGAGCCGGTGGCGGGGCTGAACTTCTCGTACGGTCCGTCCACCGCCCCCGACTGGGGCTTGAGTCCGAGGACCTCGGCGTAGAACCGGTAGCACTCGGCGAAGTCCGAGACCAGCAGCCGTATCTGTGCGAGTTCCATGACGCGCCCCCGTGAGTCAGGACCAGCGGCCGGTGCGGCCGAGCAGCAGCGCGGCCGCCGCGGTGCCCGCGGTCGATGTACGCAGGACGGTACGCCCCAGCCGGAACGCCCTCGCACCCGCATCCCCGAACAGCGTCAACTCCTCGGGGGACACGCCTCCCTCGGGCCCGACGACCAGCACGATCTCACCCTGGGTGGGCAGATCCACCGTCGCCAGGGGCTCCTCACCGCTCTCGTGCAGGACCGCGGCGACATCCGCTTCGGCCAGAAGTGCCGCAACCTGCTTGGTCGTTGCCACGTCCGCGATCTCCGGGAAGCGCACCCGGCGGGACTGCTTGCCCGCCTCGCGGGCGGTGGCCCGCCACTTGCCGAGGGCCTTCAGCCCGCGGTCGCCCTTCCACTGCGTGATGCACCGGGAGGCCGCCCAGGGGACGATCGTGTCCACCCCCACCTCGGTCATCGTCTCCACGGCCAGCTCGCCCCGGTCGCCCTTGGGCAGGGCCTGGACGACGGTGATGCGCACCGCGGGCGGGGGTTCCTCGCGGAGGGACCCGAGATCCATGACCACCAGTCGGTCCTTGCCCTCGGCGGCCTTCACCACGCCCTCGGTCCACCGACCGCGCCCGTCGGTGAGGACCACGTCCTCACCGGGCCGCAGCCGTCTCACCGAGACCGCGTGCCGGCCCTCCGGCCCGTCCAGCACGAACTCCGGCCCGATTCCGTCGAGTCGGTCCACGACGAAGACGGGAGCCGTCATCGCCCGGCACCTCCTCTCGACAACGCTGTCGCCGCCGCCTCCAGTTCCGCCACCAGCACCTCCACCAGTTGCCCGGCGGGCAGCTCACGGGCCTGCCGGTGTCCCTGTCCGGCCCACAGCCCCATGCCCTGCGCGTCGCCCGACGCGGCGGCCGCCTTGCGCAGCGGCGAAGTGAGGTGGTTGATCTCGGGGTAGGCGGCAGGCGCGTAGGGGCCGTGCTCCCGCATGAAGCGGTTGACCAGACCGCGGGCCGGGCGCCCGCTGAACGCGCGCGTCAACTCCGTCCGCACGAACAGGGGGTCGGTCAGTGCCTGCTTGTGCAGAGGGTGGGCGCCGGACTCGGGAGTCGCGAGGAACGCGGTGCCCAACTGCGCCGCGCTCGCGCCCGCCGCGAGCACCGCGGCGATCTGGCCGCCGCGCATGATGCCGCCGGCCGCCACGATCGGGATGCCCACGGTCTCACGCACCTGCGCCACGAGCGCGAGCAGGCCGATGCCGGAACCGTCGTTCTCCTGGATGTCCCGGTGGGTCCCCTGGTGTCCGCCGGCCTCGACGCCCTGCACGATCACCGCGTCCGCGCCCGCCTCCTGTACGGCGCGGGCCTCGTCGGGGGTGGTCGCGGTGACAAGGGTGAAGCTGCCCGCGCGCCGGAGGGAGTCCAGGACCTCGGGAGCGGGGACCCCGAAGTGGAACGAGACGGCCGGTACCGGATTGTCGAGGAGGACGGCAAGCTTGACGTCGTAGCCGTCGTCGCGGCCGCTGTCGGGGTCGCCCAGCTCGGTCTCGTACCAGGCGGCCTCGCCGGCGAGCTGGTTGGCGTAGACCTCGACGGCGGCAGCAGAAGGCAGCGCGGCGCCGGCCGCTCCGGTGGAGCCGGTGCCTGCACCGGGGTACTCGGGTTGCGGCATGAACAGGTTCACGCCGAAGGGGCCGCCCGTGAGCCCGCGGAGCTGCTTGATCTCCTGGTACATGCCGTCGGCCGTCTTGTACCCGGCAGCGAGGAATCCCAGGCCACCGGCGTCGGTCACGGCGGCGGCGAGCTGCGGTACGGAGACGCCGCCCGCCATGGGGGCCTGCACGATCGGATGGCGGAGGAGATCGGTCAGCGCGGAGGACATGACGGCATGTTGTCACGTCCTCCGAACAAGTCCGAATCCGGCCTTCCCCTGGCATATGCCAGGGGAAGAGGCGGCGGGTCAGCAATGGTGGGCGAACCTCCGCATTCGCCGGAATCCCGTCCGCGGGCGGCCGGACTCACCGACGCCGCACTCCACCGTCATCGCCCGTTGAAGGCGTCCTTCAGCCGTGAGAACAGCCCCTGCTGCCCAGGCTGGAACTGCCCCTGCGGCCGCTCCTCGCCCCGCAGCTTCGCCAGCTCGCGCAGCAGATGCTCCTGCTCGGGGTCCAGCTTCGTCGGCGTCTGCACCTCGACGTGGACGACCAGATCGCCCCGCCCTCCTCCACGCAGGTGCGTCACACCGCGGCCGTGCAGGGGGATCGACTGCCCGGACTGCGTGCCGGGGCGGATGTCGACCTCTTCCAGGCCGTCGAGCGTCTCCAGCGGGACCTTCGTGCCGAGGGCCGCCGCCGTCATCGGGATGGTGACCGTGCAGTGCAGGTCGTCCCCGCGGCGCTGGAAGACCGAGTGCGGCAGCTCGTGGATCTCCACGTACAGGTCACCGGCGGGACCGCCGCCGGGGCCGACCTCGCCCTCGCCCGCGAGCTGGATCCGGGTGCCGTTGTCGACACCGGCGGGGATCTTGACGGTGAGCGTCCTGCGGGAGCGCACCCGCCCGTCGCCGGCGCACTCCGGGCACGGGTTCGGGACGATGGTGCCGAAGCCCTGGCACTGCGGACACGGCCGGGACGTCATGACCTGGCCCAGGAAGGACCGGGTGACCTGCGAGACCTCACCGCGGCCGCGGCACATGTCACAGGTCTGCGCGGAGGTGCCGGGCGCGGCACCCTCGCCGTTGCAGGTGTTGCAGACGACGGCGGTGTCGACCTGGATGTCCTTCGTCGTACCGAAGGCCGCCTCGTCGAGCTCGATCTCGAGCCGGATCATGGCGTCCTGGCCCCGGCGGGTGCGCGAGCGCGGTCCGCGCTGCGACGCCGTGCCGAAGAACGCGTCCATGATGTCCGAGAAGTTCCCGAAGCCGCCCGCGCCGAAGCCGCCCGCCCCGGCGCCGCCCGCCTGGGACAGCGGGTCGCCGCCGAGGTCGTAGACCTGCTTCTTCTGCGGGTCCGAGAGCACCTCGTACGCGGCGTTGATCTCCTTGAACCGCTCCTGCGTCTTGGGATCGGGGTTGACGTCCGGGTGCAGCTCGCGCGCGAGCCGACGGAACGCCTTCTTGATCTCTTCCTGCGACGCGTCGCGGCGCACGCCGAGTACGGCGTAGTAGTCCGTGGCCACTTACGACTCCGCCAGGATCTGTCCGACGTACCGTGCCACCGCTCGTACCGCTCCCATCGTTCCCGGATAATCCATGCGGGTCGGTCCGACCACGCCAAGTTTCGCTACTGCCTCGCCGCCCGAACCGTAGCCCACGGAGACGACGGACGTGGAGTTGAGTCCCTCGTGCGCGTTCTCATGGCCGATTCGCACCCGCATGGCCGGATCCTTCGCCTCCCCCAACAACTTGAGGAGCACGACCTGCTCCTCGAGCGCCTCGAGGACGGGGCGGATGGTGAGAGGGAAGTCATGCGCGAAGCGGGTGAGATTGGCGGTACCGCCGATCATCAGCCGCTCCTCGGTCTTCTCCACAAGCGTCTCCAGCAGAGTGGAGAGCACGGTTGCAACCGTACTGCGGTCCTCCGGTTCCTCGAAGACCTCGGCCAGGTCCTGCACGAGTTGCGGAACGTCCGCGAAGCGCCGGCCGGCGACCCGGCTGTTGAGGCGGGCGCGCAGATCCGCGAGAGACGTTTCGCCGAACGGCGCGGGGCAGTCGATCATGCGCTGCTCCACCCGCCCGGTGTCCGTGATCAGCACGAGCATCACACGAGCGGGCGCCATCGACAGCAGCTCCACATGGCGCACCGTCGAGCGTGTCAGCGACGGATACTGCACGACCGCGACCTGCCGGGTGAGCTGCGCGAGCAGCCGCACCGTACGCGCGACGACGTCGTCGAGGTCGACGGCGCCGTCCAGGAAGCTCTGGATCGCGCGACGCTCGGGCGGGCTCATCGGCTTGACGGCCGCGAGCTTGTCGACAAAAAGGCGGTAGCCCTTGTCCGTGGGGATGCGTCCGGCGCTGGTGTGCGGCTGGGCGATATAGCCCTCCTCCTCCAGCACGGCCATGTCGTTGCGGACGGTGGCCGGGGAGACACCGAGCTTGTGCCGTTCGGTGAGCGCCTTGGAACCCACCGGCTCCTCGGTTCCCACGTAGTCCTGGACGATGGCGCGCAGTACTTCGAGCCGGCGTTCACTGAACATCGCGCGCACCTCCAGCGATTTGTCCCCTTGGCGCTTCCCCTGGCACTCTGCGCATGCGAGTGCCAGCATCCCCGGAGCAAGTGTACGGCGGCGGGGTACGCCCCCGGCAAGGGCGGCTGCGCCGTCGCACCCACGTGTGCCGACCCGTCGTACCGACGTGTACCGACCTGTCCTGGGGTGTCCCGCCGGGCAGGCCACCACGGACAGCGTCGCCGTTCGACGGTGGTGTGGGAAGAGTCCGGGCGGGAGGCGCGCGGCGCTCATGCCGACCGCGGGGGCCGAGCCCGGGCGAGGGCCCACGGTGGCACACCGAGGCGCGGCAGTCGTCGGCACGGACCGGCGTGTGACGCATCTCGCGCTCACGCGTCCCCGGCTCGACCACGTCATCGGCGCGGCGGCGTTCACGGGGGTCGAGGGGCCCGGGGCGGCGGGCGTCGACGCCATGTCCGGCCATGAGCGGGAAGCCCCGGACGCGGCCGCGGTCCGAGACGTCCTGGAGATGCCATGGCGGATGCCGGGTTCGTGCGCACGCCGAGGAACGGGCCCGCCAGGGTGCTTCGGCGTGTCGTCGTGCCTTGTACGCCTTTCGGGTCTACGCCTCTCCTATCGTCATCCGAATGCGCCAGTATTCGCCGGACCTGACTCCGCCGTGGAAGAAGCCCAAGCCCGTGCCGGAGGTCCCGGCGGACACCGGTCTGGTGGTCGAGGAGCCGCGCACCGGCTTCTGCGGTGCGGTGATCCGCTGCGAGGCGGGGACGGTGACCCTGGAGGACCGCTCCGGCAAGCACCGGGTGTTCCCTCTGGAGCCCCGCGGTTTCCTGCTGGAGGGCCGGGTGGTGACGCTGGTGCGTCCGTCGAAGGCGCCGGTACGTCCCACCCGTACGGCCTCGGGCTCGCTGGCCGTCCCCGGGGCCCGCGCGCGCATGGCCCGCGCAGGCCGAATCTACGTGGAGGGCCGCCACGACGCGGAGCTCGTGGAGAAGGTGTGGGGCGACGACCTGCGCATCGAGGGCGTGGTGGTGGAGTACCTGGAAGGCATCGACGATCTGCCGTCCATCGTCTCCTCCTTCGCCCCCGGCCCCGACGCCCGCCTCGGCGTCCTGGTGGACCATCTGGTCCCCGGCACGAAGGAATGGCGCATCGCGGAGTCGGTGACGAGCGAGCACGCGCTGGTGGTCGGACATCCGTACATCGACGTCTGGGAGGCCGTGAAGCCGTCGTCGGTCGGCATCCGGGAGTGGCCGCGCGTCCCCCACGGCGAGGACTGGAAGAAGGGCGTGTGCCGGGCCTTGGGCTGGCCGGAGAACACGGGGGAGGCGTGGCAGCGGATCCTGTCACGGGTGCGGTCCTACAAGGACCTGGAGCCGGAACTGCTGGGACGGGTGGAGGAACTGATCGACTTCGTCACGGCGCAACCGTGAGCGGCCGCAGGTTGCCGAACCCGCCGCCGGGTGATCAGTCCACCAGGTCCCGCACCACCGCGTCCGCCAGCAGCCGCCCCCGCAACGTCAGTACGGCGCGCCCCTCCCCGTACGGGCCCTCCTCCAGCAGCCCCTCCGCCAGCGCCCGGCGCGAGGCCGCGAGCCCCTCCTCCCGCAGCAGCGACAACGGCACGCCCTCCCGCAGCCGCAGCTCCAGCAGGATGCGTTCGACCCGGCGGTCCTCGTCCGTCAGGACCTCGCGTCCGGCCCCCGGGGAGCGCCCCTCGGCCAGGGCCGCCGCGTAGGCCCCCGGGTGCTTCACGTTCCACCAGCGCACCCCGCCCACATGGCTGTGGGCGCCGGGGCCCGCGCCCCACCAGTCGGCCCCGCGCCAGTACAGCTCGTTGTGGAGACAGCGGGCGGGCCGCGACGTGGCCCAGTTGGAGACCTCGTACCAGTCGTAGCCCGCCGACCCGAGCACCTCGTCGGCGATCAGATAGCGGTCCGCGTGGACGTCGTCGTCCGTCATCGGGATCTCGCCCCGGCGTATGCGGCGCGCGAGCTGCGTGCCCTCCTCGACGATCAGGGCGTAGGCCGAGATGTGGTCGGGCCCCGCACCCAGCGCCGCATCCAGCGACGCCCGCCAGTCGTCGTCCGACTCGCCCGGTGTGCCGTAGATCAGATCCAGGTTCACATGGGCGAAGCCCGCCGCCCGCGCCTCGGCCACGCATGCCTCGGGGCGGCCCGGGGTGTGCTTGCGGTCCAGGGTCTTCAGGACGTGTGGGCGCGCGCTCTGCATGCCGAACGAGATTCGGTTGAAGCCGCCCTCCCGGAGCGTGGCCAGATAGTGCTCGTCCACCGACTCCGGGTTCGCCTCCGTCGTCACCTCGGCGTCGTCCGCGAGCCCGAACTCGTCGCGGATGGACCCCAGCATCCGTACGAGATCGTCCGCGGCGAGCAGCGTCGGCGTGCCGCCCCCGACGAAGACCGTGCGCACCTCACGCGGGTCGTCGCCCAGCACCTTGCGGGCCAGCCGGACCTCGTCGATCAGCGTCTCGGCGTAGTTGTCGCGGGACGCCAGCACTCCGCCCGTGCCGCGCAGTTCCGTCGCGGTGTACGTGTTGAAGTCGCAGTAGCCGCAGCGCGTGGCGCAGTACGGCACATGCAAGTAGAAGCCGAGGGGGCGCTCGACGGCTCCGGCCAGGGCGTGCGCGGGCAGCGCCCCGTCGTCGGGGACGGGCTCACCGTCGGGGAGTGCGGAAGGCATGTCCTCCATTGTCCCGTACTGCCGGGACTGCTCACCGCGCTCACTCCGCCTGCAGAACCAGCAGCGCGAGATCGTCCTCCGGCGGCTTCGCGCCGAAGTCGTGCACCAGCCTCCTGATCCGCTCGGCGATCCGCTGCGCGCTCAGTCCGGCGCAGCCGGCCAGCGCCGCCGCCAGCCCGTCCCCGTCGTCGAACTGGCGCGAGCCGCTGCGCCGCTCCGTCACCCCGTCCGTGACGCACAGCAGCGTGTCGCCGGGGTGCAGCTCGAACGTCTCGCAGGCGTACGCCACGTCCTCCACGACCCCGAGGAGCGTCTGCGGCCGCGCCACGGCACGTACGACGCCGTCGGGGCCCAGTGCCAGCGGCAGCGGGTGCCCGGCGGCGGCCAGCGTGCAGCGCACGCCGCCCTCGAAGGGGACCAGCTCGCCGTAGAGCAGGGAGAGGAAGCGGGCGTGCGGGCCGTCGTCGGCGACCGGCACCGGGGCGCCCGCGGCCACCAGGGCTCGCGCCGCCGCGTCCGAGGCCTCTGTCGCGTCGTCCAGCAGGAGTTGGTTGAGGCGGTCCAGGACGTCGGGGACCGCATAGCCCTCACGGGCCAGCAGGCGCAGCCAGGGCCGGGCCAGGCCGATCACGACGGCCGCCTCGGGGCCCTTGCCCTGGACGTCGCCGAGCGCGAAGCACCAGCGTCCGTCGCCGGCCGGGAAGATGTCGTAGAAGTCGCCACTCGGTCCGCCCTTGTCGCAGGGCTCGTACACGAGGGCGCTGCGCACCCCGGGGATCTCGGCGACCGCGCCGGGCAGCAGCCCGCGCTGCAGTACACGGCTGATCGTGGCCTGGCGGGCGTACTGCCGGGCGGCCCCGATGGCCAGCGCCACCCGGCGGCTCAGGTCCTCCACCAGCCCGGTGACCTCGTCGGGGAAGCGCAGCAGCCCGGCCCGGCCGATCACGAGCGTGCCCAGCGGCCGGCCGCCGGCGATCAACCGGTACGCCAGCGCCGCCCCGGTCGCCCCGCGGGGCCCCAGCGCCTCGCCGGGCCAGGGCACGGGCACGGCCCGGGAGCGCACCGAATCGGGCACCCTGGGCGGGTCCTTCTCCAGCGCCCGGCGCAGCTCCTCGATGCGGTTCTCGCTGCCGTGCCACACGCGGGCGAGCCGGGGCCCGGGGGCGACCGCGGTCTCGGGCCCCTGCCAGCCGGTCACCTCGTCCTCCAGCCACACCGCGCACCAGTCGGCGAGCCGCGGCACGAGCAGCTGCCCGGTGAGCGCGGCCACCAAGTCCTCGTCGAGCTGTCCGGCGAGCAGGTCGGAGGCCTCGGCGAGGAACGAGAGGGCGCCACGGCCCCGCCAGTCCCGGTCGTGTGCTGCGCGTGCGGGCTCGGCGAAGGCGGAGAGCTCCGGCCCGAGCAGCTCGGACGCGCTCGGACCGCTGTCACAGGCGTACACCTCGAGCGTGTCCTCCGCGTCCCGGGCACCGTCGAGGGGCAGCAGGGCCCAGACCGTCTTGGTGCCGGTGCGGTAGGTGATCCCCCAGGCCGTCGAGAGCGTGGACACGAGCCGCAGGCCGCGCCCGTACTCGGGTATGCCGTACGGGCGTTCGGAGCCGTCGTCCCGTACCGCGCGGGAGGGGTGGTGGTCGGAGACCTCGACGACGAGGCCGGCCGGCTCGTCCTCCGCGTCCTTCAGACGGCAGGCGACGTCGACGTCCGTGCCCGCGTGCACAACGGCGTTGGTGACGAGTTCGCTGACGACCACCAGCGCGTCGTCGGTCAACCGCTCGGTGAAGGTGCCCGGTTCGGCGGCCTCGGCCCATTCCTCCAGGGCGGCGTGGACGAACCGGCGCGCGGCACCGGCCGCGAGCGGCCCCCCGGGCAGCGTCGTACGCACCACCGTGCGCGGTTCCGCACCCTCGCGCACAGGCACCTCAGGGGCACGGGAGATGGTCTCCCTTTGCGTGGGAATGGCCCCCATGGACAGCTCCCGAAGCAGTTCGGACGAATACGCCTCTGACGATGCGGACAGAGTGACAGACTGGCCGCGCCCATAAGCACCGAGTTACCGAAGTGGGCCGGCATGAGTGAGAACAGTGCTACAGATACGTTCGAAGACGGACAGATTCGAGCATCGGATCTCCGTCCCCTGCTCGCGGCGATGACGGCCGCCCGGGACGGCGACTTCACGAAGGTGCCGGAGGCGGGGCACGGTCCGGTGGCCGAACTGGGCAGCATCTTCAATCAGATCATCGACCGGAGCACGCACTTCAACTCGGAGGTCCAGCGGGTCAAGCGGGAGCTGGTGCGGCACGGCCGGCTCGACGAACGGGTCTCGGTGAGCCCGGGCCAGGGCGCCTGGACCTCCCTGGTCGACGACGTCAACCAGGTGCTCGACGCCCTCGTGGCGCCGGCCGCGAACGCGACGCGGGTGCTGGACGCGGTGGCCGGCGGCGATCTGACGCAGCGCGTCGACCTGCACGACGGCAGCCGTCAGTTGCGCGGGGACCTGCGACGGCTGGGCCGCGCGGTCAACAAGATGGTCGACCAGCTGTCGCTGTTCACCGGCGAGGTGACCCGCGTCGCCCGCGAGGTCGGCACCGAGGGGCGGCTCGGTGGCCGGGCCAAGGTGCAAGGCCTTTCGGGCAGTTGGCGGGACGTGACCGAGGCGGTCAACACGATGGCCGCGCGCCTGACGGCGCAGGTGCGGGACATCGCCCTGGTGACGACATCCGTGGCGCGCGGTGACCTGACCCGCACGGTGACGGTCGAGGCGACGGGTGAGCTGCTGGAGCTGAAGCTCACCGTGAACACGATGGTGGACCAGCTCTCCGCGTTCGCCGACGAGGTGACCCGGGTCGCCCGCGAGGTCGGCACCGAGGGCCAGTTGGGCGGGCGCGCCCAGGTCCGGGGCGTCAGCGGGGTGTGGAAGGACCTCACCGACAACGTCAACTTCATGGCCTCGAACCTGACCTCACAGGTCCGCAACATCGCCCAGGTGACCACGGCGGTGGCCAACGGCGACCTCAGCCAGAAGATCACGGTGGACGCCCAGGGCGAGATCCTGGAGCTGAAGTCCACGATCAACACCATGGTCGACCAGCTCTCCGCCTTCGCCGACGAGGTGACCCGGGTCGCCCGCGAGGTCGGCACCGAGGGGAACCTCGGAGGGCGTGCCCAGGTCCGGGGCGTCTCCGGTGTCTGGAAGGACCTCACCGACAACGTCAACTTCATGGCGGACAACCTGACCTCTCAGGTCCGCAACATCGCGCTCGTGTCCACGGCCGTCGCCCAGGGCGACCTCGGCAAGAAGATCACCGTCGAGGCGAAGGGCGAGATCCTGGAGCTGAAGTCGACCATCAACACCATGGTCGATCAGCTCTCCGCCTTCGCCGACGAGGTGACCCGGGTCGCCCGCGAGGTGGGCACGGAAGGGAATCTGGGCGGTCAGGCCCAGGTACGCGGGGTCAGCGGAGTGTGGAAGGACCTCACCGACAACGTCAACTTCATGGCGCTGAATCTCACCTCGCAGGTCCGCAACATCGCCCAGGTGACGACCGCCGTCGCGAACGGCGACCTCTCCAAGAAGATCACTGTCGACGCCCGCGGCGAGATCCTCGAACTCAAGGACACTGTCAACACGATGGTGGAGCAGCTGCGCGCCTTCGCCGACGAGGTCACGCGCGTGGCCCGCGAGGTCGGGACGGACGGCAGGCTGGGCGGCCGGGCCCAGGTCCTCGGCGTCTCCGGCGTCTGGCGCGATCTGACGGACAACGTCAACTACATGGCGGACAACCTGACCTCACAGGTCCGCAACATCGCCCAGGTCGCGACGGCCGTCGCCCAGGGCGATCTGTCGAAGAAGATCGACGTGGACGCCCGCGGCGAGATCCTGGAGCTGAAGACCACCATCAACACGATGGTCGACACCCTCTCCTCGTTCTCCTCCGAGGTCACCCGCGTGGCCCGGGAGGTCGGCAGCGAGGGCCAACTCGGCGGCCAGGCGCGGGTCGAGGGCGTGTACGGCACCTGGAAGCGCCTGACGACGAACGTGAACGAGCTCGCGCTCAACCTCACCACCCAGGTCCGCGCGATCGCGGAGGTGGCCTCGGCGGTGGCCCAGGGCGACATGTCCCGCTCGATCACGGTGGAGGCGCGCGGCGAGGTCGCGGAGCTGAAGGACAACATCAACCTGATGGTGGCCAACCTCCGCGAGACCACCCGCGCGAAGGACTGGCTGGAGTCCAATCTGGCCCGGCTCGCCGCGCTGATGCAGGGGCACCGCGATCTGATGGAGGTCGCCGATCTGATCCTGCGGGAGCTGACCCCGCTGGTGAAGGCGCAGTACGGCGCCTTCTACCTGGCCGACCCGGACGAGGACGGCGCCTCGGTGCGCACTACGGTCCCCGCGAAGGGGCTCGCGTTCATCGCCGGCTACGGTGCCGCGCAGGAGACGACGGTCGAGACCGGCGGCCTGCCGGTGCACGGTCTGGTCCGCCAGGCGGCGCGGGAGAAGAAGCGGATCCTCGTCGAGGAGGCCCCGCCGGACTACATCAAGATCAACAGTGGGCTCGGGGAAGCGGCCCCGACCAGCGTGGTGATCATCCCGATCCTCTTCGAGGACAAGCTGCTCGGCGTCATCGAGCTGGCCTCCTTCTCCCGCTTCTCCGACGTGCATCTGGCGTTCTTCGACCAGTTCGTGAACACGATCGGCGTCGCGATCAACACCATCATCGCCAACTCCCGCACGGAGTCCCTGCTCGGCGAGTCCCAGCGCCTGGCCATGCAACTCCAGGAGCGCTCCGACGAGCTCCAGAAGCAGCAGGCGGAGCTGCAGCACTCGAACGCCGAACTGGAGGAGAAGGCGGCGCTGCTGGCGACGTCGTCGCAGTACAAATCGGAATTCCTGGCGAACATGTCGCACGAGCTGCGCACGCCGCTGAACTCCCTGCTGATCCTGGCCCGCCTGCTCTCCGACAATCCGGACGGCCACCTCTCGGACCAGGAGGTGCAGTTCGCGACGACGATCCACCGCTCGGGCTCGGACCTGCTGCAACTGATCAACGACATCCTCGACCTGTCGAAGATCGAGGCCGGCCGGATGGACGTACGCCCCAAGAGGCTGCCCCTCATCAAACTGCTGGACTACGTCCACGCCACCTTCCGCCCGCTCACCCTCGACCGGGGGCTCGCCTTCGAGGTCACCGTGGGCCCGGACGTACCGCGCGAGATGTACTCGGACGAGCAGCGGTTGCAGCAGATCCTGCGCAATCTGCTCTCCAACGCGATCAAGTTCACCGCCACCGGCAAGGTCGAGCTGACGGTCGACCGGGTCAAGGACCCCGACCACCACTACACCCACGAGAACACCGACGAGGCGATCGCGTTCACGGTCTCCGACACGGGCATCGGCATCGCACCCGAGAAACTCCCGGTGATCTTCGAGGCCTTCCAGCAGGCCGACGGCACCACCAACCGCAAGTACGGCGGCACGGGACTCGGCCTGTCCATCAGCCGGGAGATCGCGGGCCTGCTGGGCGGGAAGATCATCGCGGAGAGCGTGCCCGGCCAGGGATCGACGTTCACGCTCTACGTGCCCGTGGTCAGCCCCGGGCACACGACGACCGGCCCGCTGCCGCAGGAGCAGCCGCTGCCTGCGCCCGAGCAGCTGTCCACCGAGCACTGCACGGGGACCGACACGGACGACGCCTGGCCGGTGCCCACCAAGCTGGAGGCGTGGAAGCGCGGCCGGGCAGGCCAGGTGCTGCCCGGCCGGCGGGTGCTGATCGTGGACGACGACATCCGCAACGTCTTCGCGCTCACCCATGTCCTGGGCCGTGTCGGCATGCCCGTGCTGTACGCGGAGAACGGCCGTGAGGGCATCGAGACGCTGGAGCGCAATCCGGACGTCGAACTCGTCCTGATGGACATCATGATGCCGGAGATGGACGGCTACGAGACGATCTCCGCCGTCCGCCGCACACCCCGCTGGGCGGACCTGCCCATCGTCGCACTGACCGCGAAAGCGATGCCCGGCGACCGGGAGAAGTCCATCGCACGCGGCGCCAACGACTACGTACCCAAGCCCGTGGACGTCGACCGACTGCTGACCGTCGTCTGCGCCCTCCTGGACCCGGACGGAGCGGAACCTCGCAGCCGGAGTGCGATGGACCACCGCGCGGGACCGGAGCCGCGCACCGGGGCCGAGGGGGTGAGCATCACACGGCATCCCGCCGTCCCGCCGTTCGACGAGTGAGGCAGCGTCACCATGCCCGCGATGAAGCGTCCGAGGACCGCGTGAGCATCCCCCTCGTCGACGGCATGAAGGACGACCTGATGGCGCTGGAGGCCGTCCTGCGGCCTCTCAACGAGCCGCCGGCGCGCGCGAAGGTGTCCGTGTTCCTGGACCTGCACCGCAAGAACCGGCAGCTGGGGCGGATGCCGGCCCAGGAGCAGACGCACTGCGTGGAGCCGGGCGGCCGGCCGGCGACACTGGAGCGGCCGCCGACGGGGGACGGCCCCCGGACCTGACCGAACTGCGCATGCCGGTCCGAGGGTTACGGCGACCGGTGGCCGGGGCCGGGTGTTCCAGCCCCGCGCCCCCGCCCGCCGTCCTACGCCTCTCGCGTACCGGCGTACATCTCGTCGATCAGGTGCTTGTACTCCCGCTCGACAACGGGCCGCTTCAGCTTCAGGCTCGGCGTGACCTCACCGTGCTCCACGTCGAGGTCCCGCGGCAGCAGGCGGAACTTCTTGATGGTCTGCCACCGCTGGAGCCCCTCGTTGAGCTCCTTGACGTACCCGTCGACCATCTCGACCGTGGCCGGTGCGGCCACGATCTCGGCGTACGACTTGCCCTCCAGGCCGTTGTCCTTCGCCCACGCCAGGATGGACACCTCGTCCAGGGCGATGAGCGCGGTGCAGAAGTTCCGGTCGGCGCCGTGCACGAGGATGTTGGAGACGTACGGGCACACCGCCTTGAACTGGCCCTCGACTTCGGCGGGCGCGATGTACTTGCCACCGGAGGTCTTGATGAGGTCCTTCTTGCGGTCGGTGATGCGCAGATAGCCGTCGGGCGACAGCTCGCCGATGTCACCGGTGTGGAACCAGCCGTCCGGCTCCAGCACCTCGGCGGTCTTCTCCGGCAGCCCGTGGTAGCCCTCCATGATGCCGGGGCCCCGCAGCAGGATCTCGCCGTCGTCCGCGATACGCACCTCGGTGCCGGGCACCGGCTTGCCGGCGGTTCCCGTGCGATACGCCTCGCCCGGGTTCACGAAGGACGCGGCGGAGGACTCCGTGAGGCCGTAGCCCTCCAGGATGTGGATGCCGGCACCGGCGAAGAAGTACCCGATCTCGGGTGCGAGGGCGGCGGAGCCGGAGACGCAGGCGCGCAGATTGCCACCGAACGCCTCGCGGATCTTGGCGAACACGAGCGCGTCCGCGACCTTGTGCTTGGCGGCGAGAGCGAAGGGCACGGTGTGCGTGCCGGTCCGGCGGAAGTTGTCCTGGGAGACCTTGGCGTGCTCGCGGGCAACCCCGGCCGCCCACTGGAAGATCTTGTACTTCGCCGCGCCGCCCGCCCGTGCCTTGGCCGCGACCCCGTTGTAGACCTTCTCGAAGATGCGTGGCACGGCCGCCATGTAGGTCGGCTGCACGACCGGCAGATTCTCGATGATCTTGTCGACGCGGCCGTCGACGGCGGTGACGTGGCCGACCTCGACCTGCCCGGAGATGAGCACCTTGCCGAAGACGTGCGCGAGCGGCAGCCACAGGTACTGCACGTCGTCGCTGTCGACCAGCCCGGTCGCCGCGATCGCCTTCGCCATGTACGCCCAGTTGTCGTGCGGCAGTCGCACGCCCTTGGGGCGGCCGGTAGTGCCGGAGGTGTAGATGAGGGTGGCGAGCTGGTCCTTGGTGATCGCCCCGACCCGCTCCTTGATCAGCTCGGGGTACTTCTCGAGGTACGCGGCGCCGCGCGACTCGAGCTCGGCGAGGCTGAGCACCCAGTCGCCGGTCTCGACGCCCTTGGCGTCGATCACCACGACATGGGTGAGCGCGGGCAGCTCCGCTCGCTTGTCCTGCACCTTCGCCAGCTGCTCGGCGTTCTCCGCGATGAGCACCCGGCTCTCGGAGTCGGAGAGGATGAAGGCCGACTCATCGGCCTTCGTCTGCGGGTAGACCGTCGTGGTGGCCGCGCCGGCGCAGAGGATGCCCAGGTCGGCGAGGACCCACTCGACCCGCGTCGAGGAGGCGAGCGCCACCCGCTGCTCGGGCTGCACGCCCAGCTCGATCAGTCCGGCGGCGATCGAGAAGACCCGCTCGGCGGCCCCGGCCCAGCTCAGCGACTTCCATTCGTCAGAGCCCACGCCGGAGGCGGGCGGTACGGGGTACCGGTAGGCCTCGGCGTCGGGCGTGGCCGCCACGCGCTCCAGAAAGAGGGCCGCCAGGGACGGCGGACGGTTCTCGATCAAAGTCTGTGTGTCGCTCACGACATCCTCCGGGGCCCGCGACGATGCGGCTGACTCATGCTGTGGATTCAATGCGACTGGCTCATGTGCGCTGGTGTCACTCAGGCGCGGTTGTTTAACTCGCGAGTAACTACCGAGCAGAGATCAGAGTAGAGCCCGACCGCCCGGTGCGTAAGAGGCGGTGGCCTGTCACTTCCTACAGAGGGCGACCAGGAGCACGAACAGGGCCCGCCGCATTTCCTACGACGGGCCCCTGTTCGGCCGGTTTTCCCCGGTCCCCGCGATTACTTCCTGCCCTTGGCCGACCCCGCGCTGTCATCGCTGGACAGCACGGCGATGAAGGCATCCTGGGGAACCTCCACAGAACCCACCATCTTCATTCGCTTCTTGCCCTCCTTCTGCTTCTCCAGCAGCTTCCGCTTGCGCGAGATGTCACCGCCGTAGCACTTGGCGAGGACGTCCTTGCGGATGGCACGGATGGTCTCGCGGGCGATCACCCGGGAGCCGATGGCGGCCTGCACCGGCACCTCGAAGTTCTGCCGCGGGATGAGTTCCTTCAGCTTGGCGACCAGCCGGACACCGTAGGCGTACGCCTGGTCCTTGTGGGTGATCGCCGAGAAGGCGTCCACCTTGTCGCCGTGCAGCAGGATGTCGACCTTGACCAGGGAGCTGTTCTGCTCACCGGTGGGCTCGTAGTCGAGGGACGCGTAGCCGCGGGTCTTGGACTTCAGCTGGTCGAAGAAGTCGAAGACGATCTCCGCGAGGGGCAGTGTGTAGCGGATCTCGACCCGGTCCTCGGACAGGTAGTCCATGCCGAGCAGCGTGCCGCGACGGGTCTGGCACAGCTCCATGATCGCGCCGATGAACTCGGTGGGCGCGAGGATCGTCGCCCGTACGACCGGCTCGTACACCTCGGCGAGCTTGCCCTCGGGGAATTCGCTCGGGTTGGTGACGGTGTGCTCCGAGCCGTCCTCCATGATCACGCGGTAGACGACGTTGGGCGCGGTGGCGATCAGGTCGAGCCCGAACTCGCGCTCCAGTCGCTCGCGGATCACGTCGAGATGGAGCAGGCCGAGGAAGCCGACGCGGAAACCGAAGCCGAGGGCGGCGGAGGTCTCCGGCTCGTAGACGAGCGCGGCGTCGTTGAGCTGGAGCTTGTCGAGGGCCTCGCGCAAGTCCGGGTAGTCGGAGCCGTCGAGCGGATACAGGCCCGAGAAGACCATGGGCTTCGGGTCCTTGTAGCCA
Source organism: Streptomyces chiangmaiensis (assembly GCF_036281785.1). NCBI lineage: Bacteria > Bacillati > Actinomycetota > Actinomycetes > Kitasatosporales > Streptomycetaceae > Streptomyces > Streptomyces chiangmaiensis. The sequence continues at coordinate 23,543 of NZ_JAYWVC010000063.1, forward strand.
CCGAGGGGCTCCTCGGCCCCCTTGACCTGGCTGGTGATGGTGTCACCGACCTTGGACTGGCGGACGTCCTTCACGCCGGTGATGAGGTAGCCCACCTCGCCGACCCCGAGCCCGTCGGACGGGAGCATCTCGGGCGAGTTGACGCCGATCTCCAGCAGCTCGTGGGTCGCGCCGGTGGACATCATCTTGATGCGCTCGCGCTTGTTGAGCTGTCCGTCGACGACACGGACGTACGTGACCACGCCGCGGTAGGAGTCGTACACCGAGTCGAAGATCATCGCGCGGGCGGGCGCGTCCACGACACCCACCGGCGCCGGGATCTGCTCGACGACCTTGTCCAGCAACGCCTCAACACCCAGGCCCGTCTTGGCGGACACCTTCAGGACGTCGCCGGGCTCGCAGCCGATGAGGTTGGCGAGCTCCTCGGAGAACTTCTCCGGCTGGGCGGCCGGCAGGTCGATCTTGTTGAGCACGGGGATGATCGTGAGGTCGTTCTCCATCGCCAGATAGAGGTTGGCGAGGGTCTGGGCCTCGATGCCCTGGGCGGCGTCGACGAGGAGGACGGTCCCCTCGCAGGCGGCGAGCGACCGTGAGACCTCGTAGGTGAAGTCGACGTGCCCCGGGGTGTCGATCATGTTGAGGATGTGCGTATTGCCCGGGTCGTGGGTCGGGGCCCACGGCAGACGCACCGCCTGGGACTTGATGGTGATGCCGCGCTCGCGCTCGATGTCCATGCGGTCGAGGTACTGAGCGCGCATCTGCCGCTGCTCGACGACGCCGGTCAGCTGGAGCATCCGGTCGGCGAGCGTGGACTTGCCGTGGTCGATGTGCGCGATGATGCAGAAATTGCGGATCAGAGCCGAGTCGGTACGGCTCGGCTCGGGCACATGGGTAGGGGTCGCGGGCACGCAGGGTCCTGATTCTTGAGGCGTCCGCAGCGTCTGCGGTCTCGGGTCGGAACGATACGTAGCCTCCATCGTCCCACGCGCCGGAGGCTGCGACCGGTTTGGGCCACGTCGGGAGGGTACGGGAGGGCGGATCCGGGGGTCGTCCGGGGGCGCGGGCGGCCGGTTTGGGCGGCCCTGAGCCCGGCTGGTAGCCTGGGTGGCTGTGTCTCATGCCCTCTCAGCGCGAGGCACCCCTTCAAGAAATCACCGGCGCGTGAGGCGGCCAGTCCCGCGTGCCTGAACCTGTAAAGGCTCATTCGTGGCGAACATCAAGTCCCAGATCAAGCGGAACAAGACGAACGAGAAGGCGCGCCTTCGCAACAAGGCCGTCAAGTCCTCGCTCAAGACCGCGATCCGCAAGGCTCGCGAGGCCGCTGCCGCGGGTGACGCCGAGAAGGCCACCGAGTACCAGCGCGCCGCCGCGCGTCAGCTCGACAAGGCCGTCTCCAAGGGCGTCATCCACAAGAACCAGGCCGCCAACAAGAAGTCGGCGCTGGCTTCCAAGGTCGCGTCCCTCAAGGGCTGACACTTGATTTGACGCCGGAGGGAACCGAGCGGGCCCTCTCTCATCCGCTCCCCCTGGCACCCCGGGTTCGTACGCGGCCTGCGTTCGCCACGCGGGTACGAGCCCACGAGCGTGAAACCGAAGGCCCCGCCTTCGCCCTTCCCCAGGGCGGTGGCGGGGTTCTCGGCTTACACCCGCCGTTTCGGCTCCCGGCTCACGCCCGCCCCCTCGACCGCGCCGCCCGCGCGATGGTGACAACCGCCTTCTCCAGGGCGTACTCGGGATCGTCCCCGCCGCCCTTGACTCCTTCGTCGGCCTCGGCCACCGCCCGCAGGGCGGCCGCCACTCCGTCCGGCGTCCACCCCCGCATCTGCTGCCGCACCCGATCGATCTTCCACGGTGGCATGCCCAGCTCCCGGGCGAGGTCCGCCGGACGGCCACCGCGTGCCGAGGACAGCTTCCCGATGGCCCGCACGCCCTGTGCGAGAGCACTCGTGATCATCACCGGCGCGACTCCTGTGGCCAGCGACCATCTCAGGGCCTCCAGCGCCTCCGCCGCCCGTCCCTCGACCGCCCGGTCCGCGACGGTGAAACTGGACGCCTCGGCCCGCCCGGTGTAGTATTGCCCGACCACCGCCTCGTCGATGGTCCCCTCGACGTCCGCTGCAAGCTGCGACACCGCCGAGGCCAGCTCCCGCAGGTCGCTCCCGATCGCGTCGACGAGCGCCTGGCACGCCTCCGGAGTGGCCGAACGCCCCTGCGCCCGGAACTCTCCGCGCACGAACGCCAGCCGGTCGGCCGGTTTCGTCATCTTGGGGCATGCCACCTCTCGTGCCCCCGCCTTGCGCGCGGCGTCGAGCAGCCCCTTGCCCTTGGCGCCGCCCGCGTGCAGCAGCACGAGCGTGATCTCCTCGGCGGGGGAGGCGAAATACCCCTTCAGTTCCTTGATCGTGTCGGCCGACAGATCCTGCGCATTGCGTACGATCACGACCTTGCGCTCGGCGAACAGCGACGGACTGGTCAGCTCGGCGAGCGTGCCCGGCTGCAACTGGTCGGAGGACAGATCCCGTACGTCCGTGTCGGCGTCGGCGGCCCGGGCGGCGGCCACCACCTCCTGCACGGCTCGGTCGAGCAGGAGGTCCTCCTGGCCCACGGCGAGAGTGACCGGGGTGAGGAGGTCGGCATTCGTCTTCTTGGCCATCACGGAAAGCATCGCACGCGGCACCGACAATGCGGTCCCGCCGCCCGTCGGTCACAGCCGGGCACCGGGTCACCCGGCAGGACTACGGCTCTTCCCGCCAGCCGTCCCACTCCCCCACGAACGTGTCCAGCTCCTCCGGCTCGAGACGTTTCTCCTCGTCCCGCAGGACCACCAGCCACTGGGCGTCCTCCGCGTCGTCCTCGCCGGCCAGTGCGTCACGGACGACTCGCGGTTCCTCGTCCAGCCCGAACCGTTCCCCCAACGCCTCCGCCACCTCTTCCGCGGCGTCACGGTCGGGTAGCACCAGCACATGTCTCACATCACTCACGAAGCCATCTTCCGCCACACACGTTCTGGTCGACGCCGGGGCCCGCCTCGGAAGGTCCGGCTCATCGCCCACCGGGTTCTGCGCCGCGGACCGTGGGCACCCGGTCCAACTCGATCCCGAACCGCTCCCGGTAGAGCTCCAGCACCTCCGCGTCGTCCGCCAGGCTCGTCACCTCCTTCTTCCCTTCCGGGGACGTCACCGTCAGACGGCTGCCGCTGAGCGTGATCCGTCCGCCGTCCTCCGTGACCCGCGAGCACACCAGCGACCGCACAAAGTGCGAGCCGGGCGAGGTGGTGTTCCACCAGGCTCCGATGGTGAAGTCCCCGAGCACCCGCGGCCGCAGCTCCAGCCGGTACTGCGGCTTGTCGTCCCACAGCACGTCGAGATCGTCGGCCCGCTCCCCACCGCCGCCTCGCACGCCCGCCTCGTCCGCCCCGGCCTCGATCACCCGGAACCCACCGGCCGGATCCCGCTGTTCCCCCCGCTCGCCGAACGCCAGCGGATAGTGGCTGTGGGCACCGAAGCCGACGTCCGCCAGCCAGTCGCCCCCGTCCACCGTCCGCACCCGCAGCGCCATATGGTCGTACGGCACCCCGAGCCTCCGCTCGTCCCCGTACACCCGCGCGGCGAGCAGCGTGACGTCGAAGCCCAGCGCCTTGAGCAAAGCCCCGAACGCGCCGTTGAGTTCGTAGCAGATGCCGCCTCTGCGCCTGCCCACGACCTTGTCGACCAGCCGCTTCTGCTCCAGCACGAGCTCCTCACCGAGGTGGATCGACAGGTTCTCGAACGGCACGGTCTGCAGATGGCGCAGATGCAGCTCGCGCAACATGTCGACGGTGGGCCAGGCGGGATGCTTCACCCCGATCCGGCGGAGGTAGGCATCGATCTGTGCGGAGTTCATGACCTCAGTCTCTCGCCACGCTCAGCCCCTCGCCCGCACCGACCACGGCGATCGCCCCGTCCTCGTCCGTGCGCAGCACGAGCGCGCCCTCGTCCCGCAGCGCCGCGACCGTGCGAGGAGCCGGATGGCCGTACGGATTGTCCTTCCCGCACGAGATCAGCGCGATCCGCGGCGCCACCCTTCGTATGAGCTCCGGATCCTGGTACGCCGAACCGTGGTGGGCGACCTTGAGGACGTCCACCGTTCCCAGCCCCGCACCCGTCGGTGACCTCGCCATTGCCAGCTGGGCCGGGGGTTCGAGGTCCCCGAGCAGCAGCAGGCTCAGCCCCGCGGACCGGATGAACAGAGCGATGCTCGCGTCGTTCGGACCGCCCGGGGGCGGGGCGGGGTCCGATGGGGGTACCTCCCTGCTCGAGCGAAGCCGAGAGCTTGGGGGAGGCCACAGCACATGCCAGTCGAGCGCTCCGGTACGGCGATGCTCGCCGGCCACGGCGCGCGTCAGCGGAATGTGCCGGGCAGCGGCCTGGGCGCGGACGAACGCGGCCTGCTCCACCGGTTCTTCGAACCCGGTCGTCTCGATCGCCCCCACCGAGCGCCCGCGCAGCACTCCCGGCAGTCCCGCCACATGGTCGGCGTGGAAGTGGGTGAGCACGAGGAGCGGGATGCGCGAGACGCCGAGCGCGGTCAGACACCGGTCGACCAGCACCGGGTCGGGACCCGCGTCCACGACCACCGCTGTGCCGCCGCCCGCCGCGAGCACGGCCGCGTCCCCCTGTCCCACGTCGCACATCGCGAACCGCCAGCCCGGCGGCGGCCACCCCGTGATCACCCGGGTCAGGGGCGGAGGCTGTACCACCACGAGCAGCAGTCCCACCACGCAGACACAGGTCGGCAAGGGGTGTCTCAGCAGCCGCCGGCCCACAAGCACGACCAGCGCCGTCACGGCCGCGAGCAGCAGTGCCCCCGCCCAGCCGCCCGGCCAGTCCACCCCGCTCCCCGGCAACGAGGCACCGGTGCGCGCGATGCCGGCGATCCACCCGGCCGGCAGGCCGGCACACCAGCCCAGCCCTTCGGCGAGCGGCATCGCCACCGGGGCGGCTGCCAGTGCGGCGAACCCGAGCACGGTGGCCGGTGCCACGGCGAGGTCGGCGAGCAGATTGCACGGGACGGCGACCAGACTCACCCGCGCCGAGAGCACCGCGACGACCGGCGCGCACAGCGCCTGCGCCGCGGCCGCGGCGCCCAGCGCCTCGGCCAGTCGCGGCGGCACACGGCGCCTTCGCAACGCCGCGCTCCAGCGTGGGGCCACGGTGAGCAGGGCAGCGGTGGCCAGCACGGAGAGCAGGAAGCCGTACCCGCGGGCGAGCCAGGGATCGTAGAGCACCAGCAGCAGCACGGCCGTGGCCAGCGCCGGGATCAGGGATCTGCGGCGCCCGGTCGCGAGGGCCAGCAGTGCGATCGCCCCGCAGGCCGCGGCGCGCAGCACGCTCGGATCCGGCCGGCACACCACCACGAACCCGAGTGTGAGCGCACCGCTCAGGAGCGCCGTCCCCCGTAGGGGAATGCCGAGCCGGGCCGCAAGCCCTCGGCGCTCGACGCGTTGCGCCAGCCCGGCCGGACCGATGAACAAGGCCAGCAGGATGGTGAAGTTGCCTCCGCTGACGGCCAGCAGGTGCGTGAGGTCCGTCTCTTTGAAGGCCTCGTCCAGCTCGGGCGTGACCCGGGAGGTGTCCCCGACGACCAGTCCCGGCAGCAGCGCCCGCGCGTCCGGGCCGAGACTTTCGGTGGCCTCCCGGAGCCCGGCACGCAACCGGCCCGCCCATCGCTGTGTCCCGGACGGCACGGCCACCGTGTCGGGCGCTCCGCCGCCCCGCACCCGCAACACCGCCGCGACAGGATCACCCCCGCTCAGCGGGGGTGCGAGCCGGGCGGTCATCCGCACGCGCGTGGAGGGCAGCAAGGCGAGCCACGGTGACCGCCCGGGCCCCTCCGCGGCGCCCCGTGAGCCGTCCACGGGCGTCGTGCGGGTGCTCATGTCGACGATCACCCGCACCGGCGCCCGGGTCGCCGTCACGGTCCCGTCCGCCTGTGTCAGGCGGTGGACCTCGGCGTCGAGGAGCACGGCCGCGGGCATCGTGTGATCGCCCTTGATCACGGGTCGGGTGAGGCGTGGGTCGGAGGCGATCTCGACCTCCGCGGTCACCTCGGCGTACTGGTGCGCGAGAGCGGGGACGGGCCCCCGTCGCAGGTCCGCGCCCTGAAGCTGGGCGGAGGCAGCGGACGACGCGAAGCAGAGCAGCACGGCAGCCGCGGACACCGCCGACCACGAGCCCCACGAGCGGCCACCGCGCCTGGCCCGCGCCATCGCCCGCGCCGCCAGCAGCCCACCCGCCGGCACCAGGCAGCCGGTCACGACACCCGTGACCCACTCGGTCGGCGCGTCCAGGGCCCAGGCGGCCGCGGCCCAGGCCGCCAGGGCGGGCGCCACCATCCGCAGGTCGGCCGGACCCTCCTGCCGGGGGTGCGGATCCCCCAGCCGGTTGCGGGTCACGACGCGCACGGCAGGACGGCCGGAGCGCGCGGGCGCGACCGCGCGCTCGGGCCTGGTCTGTGGCGGGCTCATGGTCGTACGAGATTCCGAAGATCGGCGAAGCGGCGCTCGCCGATGCCGTTGACCTCGCGGAGTTCGGCCACCGAGCGGAATCCTCCGTGCTGGGCGCGGTAGTCGACGATGTGCTGGGCGAGAACGGGCCCCACCCCGGGCAGCGCGTCGAGCTGGTCCACGGTCGCCGTGCTCAGGGAGACCGGGGTGATGGGGGCCGCGTCGGCCGCGGATCCGCCGGTGGCCGAACCCGCCGCTCCCGTACCCGGCGCGGAGGTGGGGCCCCCGACCACGATCTGCTCGCCGTCCACCAGGAGGCGGGCACGGTTGAGTCCGTCGGTGTCGGTGCCCGGGCGCACTCCGCCCGCCGCGCGCAGGGCGTCAGCGACCCGCGATCCGGCCGGGAGCCTCTGCAGCCCCGGCCTGCGCACCTTGCCGCCGATGTCGACGACGACCGCCATGCCTGCCGGTGCTCCGGTCCCGTCCGGCGGCTGCGGCCCGGCCGAAGCGCCCGGCTCCGCGAACCTGTTCGCGCCCCGGGCGCCGGGCTCACCGTAGGACGCCGCCGCCCGCACCACCTCCGGTGCCCGCACCTGTTGCGTGCGGCCGGTCCAGAAGTGCTGTGCCGCGAAGACCACCGCCGCGACGAGCAGCACGCTCAGCGCGGCCACGCTCTTCCTCTCCAGCCCACACCTCGACTGCAGCCACAGCGGCATCCGCTCGCGCACGGCCTGCCCGACCCGCTCCCGCCATCCGCCGTCCGCCCTCGCGTTCCCGAGCGCGTCGCTGTCGCCGACCGTGAGGGCAGGGGCGGCTCCCGCGGACCGGTCCGGGGGTAACTCCAGGGCTCGCGCGTACGGAGGGCCGGTCCCGTTGCCCACCGTCGTACGCGCACTCGGCTCCCCTGCGCTCCGGCCGGCTCCCGGCGGCCCGTTCCCCAACTCCCTGCGCTCCCTGGTGCCTTCCGCGAAAAGTGCGCCTGCGCGCAGGCGCAGCGCGTCGGCGGCCGGGCTCTGATGGTGCCGTCGGACGCGCCCCCGTGAATGCCGCAGGCGATGGCGCGTGCGGCCGTCGGAGCCCTGGCCGCGGCCGGGTCCGCTCGTGGGAGTCGCTGTGCGTGAACGTGATCGAAGTGCCATGCGCCGAGGATCGGCCACATCGCCGACCTCGCGATGATCTTGGTCAATTCCCGGGGACTGCTGCCCAGTTGTGGACAACTCGGTCACCCGTCCGAGTAACGGTCATCACTCCGGCGGCGTCGAGGTGGGTCGCGTCACCCGAGCACGGACCACCCGTGATCCCGCGATCCCGTCATCCCGACACCGGTGACACCACGACCCCCAGCAGCCCGGGACCCGTATGCGCCCCGATCACCGCGCCGACCTCGCTCACATGCAGGGCGGCCAGCCCCGGCACCCGTACCCGCAGGCGGTCCGCGAGCGCCGACGCCCGTTCGGGAGCGGCGAGATGGTGAACCGCGATGTCGGCCTGCGCGTTGCCGGCGCGCTCGGCCACGATCTCCTCGAGTCGGGCGATCGCCCTGGACGCCGTCCGCACCTTCTCCAGCAACTCGATACGGCCGTCGTTCAGCTGGAGCAGCGGCTTCACGGCGAGCGCCGAACCCACCAGCGCCTGTGTGGCCCCGATCCGGCCGCCCCGCCGCAGATAGTCGAGGGTGTCGACGTAGAAGTAGGCCGAGGTGCCGGCGGCCCGCTTCTCCGCCGCCGTGACCGCTTCGTCCACCGTGCCACCCGCCTCCGCGGCCTCCGCCGCGGCCACCGCGCAGAAGCCGAGGGCCATCGCGACCATCCCCGTGTCGACCACGCGCACCGGCACGGGGGCCTCGCGCCCGGCGAGCACGGCGGCATCGTAGGTGCCCGAGAACTCGGAGGACAGGTGCAGCGAGACGATGTCGGTCGCCCCTCTCTCGGCGGCCTTGCGGTAGGTCTCGGCGAAGAGTTGGGGGCTGGGCCGCGACGTGGTGACGGACCGTCGCTTCTGCAGGGCCAGGGCCAGGGACCGGGCCGAGATCTCCGTACCCTCTTCGAGCGCCTGGTCCCCCAGGACCACGGTCAGCGGCACCGCGGTGATGCCGTGGCGCTCCATCGTCCGCGGCGGCAGGTAGGCCGTTGAATCGGTGACGATCGCGACATGGCGGGACATGAGCTGGAGGTTACCTGCCAGAACGTGCGTGTGGCAGCCCGGCCCCTCCGACCCGGGTTCACCTTGGTGGGATCATGGGGTGCTCTCGGGGCGGGACTTCTTCTGCCACGAGTATGCGGGTCGCTGCCCCCGCGGCCCGAGGGCGGGTCGGGTCGGCTGCTCACGCGACGCACGGGAGCGGGGTGTCTCCGGCCAGGTCCGGCCGTCGGCGGCCGAAGCCTCCGGCACCGGTGCCTCCGGCCAGGAGGGGGCGGTCGACGGCTCCGCGGTCCAATGGCGCAACGCACCCGCTTCCACGTCGATCTGCGCGCTCAGCGTGTCCAGGTCGTCGTCCGCGAACCGGCGCGCCCTGTCGTGCGCCGCCCAGCGCAAGGAGTCCGCAGAGTGCGTGATCCGCTCGGTGCGCTCGCGCAGTTCGGGCAGCCGGGAGGCGACCGTCCCCCGGTCCGGCTCGACCTCCAGGCGCTTCAGTTCGGCGTCCAGTTCGTATCCGTGCGCGCTGAGGCGGTTGAAGAGGCCCAGCGACTCCTTCAGCGACTCGTCCTCGGTGACACCCGCGTGCAGCGCCTCCTGCGTGGCCCGCATCGAGGTGCGCAGCGTCAGACGGAGCGTGGCGATCTCGCCCGCCGGGCCGGGCTGGGCGAGGGTCCTGGCGCGCAAGGTGGTGTCCTCGACTGTGCGGCGGGCCTGCGCGATCGTACGGTCCACACCGCGTTTGGCCGCTCCGATCGCCTTCACCGTCGCATACGCCCCGAGCACGACGCACAGCACGAACAGGAGCGCGATGACGCTCAACACGGCTTCCACGACGCTCCTCCTCCGGCCGGCGGTGGCGGCTGCTTCACCACTTCCACGGTAAACGTAACGGGCGGGTTCGGGGTTCCGCCGGAACCCCGAACCCGCCCGTAGGGGACCACCCCGACCTTGCGGCACCGCTCGGGCCGGCCGAGGTCCGGCGGCCTGGTCGGCGCGCCGGCACCCTGGCCTGCGGAGTCCACCGACGGGCGGAGACCGCTAGGCCGTGACGATGTTGACCAGCTTCGGCGCGCGCACGATCACCTTGCGGATCCCGGCGCCGTCCAGCGCCGCGACGACCTTCTCGTCGGCCAGCGCCACCTTCTCCAGCTCCTCCTCGGAGATCGAGGGGGGAACCTCCAGCCGCGCCTTGACCTTGCCCTTGATCTGGACCACGCAGGTCACCGTCTCGTCCACGACGTACGCCGGGTCGGCGACCGGGAAGTCCTGATGGACGACCGAGTCGGTGCGGCCCAGGCTGCGCCACAGCTCCTCGGCGATGTGCGGGGCCAGCGGGGCGATCAGCAGCACCAGCGACTCGGCGACGGAGCGCGGCACGGCTCCGCCCGTCTTGGTCAGATGGTTGTTCAGCTCGGTGATCTTGGCGATGGCCGTGTTGAACCGCAGGCCCTCCAGGTCCTGACGCACGCCGTCGATCGCCTTGTGCAGGGCACGCAGCGAGTCATCGTCGGGTTCGGCGTCGACGACGGTGACCTCGCCGGTCGTCTCGTCGACCACATTGCGCCACAGTCGTTGCAGCAGCCGGAACTGGCCCACCACCGCGCGCGTGTCCCACGGCCGCGACACGTCCAGCGGACCCATCGCCATCTCGTACAGGCGCAGCGTGTCCGCCCCGTACTCGGCGCAGATCTCGTCCGGAGTGACCGCGTTCTTCAGGGACTTGCCCATCTTGCCCAGCAGACGGCTGACCTTCTCGCCCTGGTAGTAGTACGCGCCGTCGCGCTCCTGCACCTCTGCGGCCGGTACCGCGATACCGCGGCTGTCGCGGTAGACGTAGGCCTGGATCATACCCTGGTTGAACAGCTTGTGGAACGGCTCCGCCGACGAGACGTGCCCCAGGTCGTACAGGACCTTCGACCAGAAGCGCGCGTACAGCAGGTGCAGCACGGCGTGTTCGGCGCCGCCGACGTACAGGTCGACGCCGCCGTGCGGCATGCCCTCGCGCGGCCCCATCCAGTAGCGCTCGATCTCCGGGTCGACCAGCTTCCGGTCGTTGTGCGGGTCCAGGTAGCGCAGCTCGTACCAGCACGAACCGGCCCAGTTGGGCATGGTGTTGGTCTCGCGGCGGTACTTCTTCGGCCCGTCGCCCAGGTCCAGGGTGACGTTGACCCACTCCTCGTTGCGCGACAGCGGGGTCTCGGGCTGGGTGTCGGCGTCGTCCGGGTCGAAGGTGCGCGGCGAGTAGTCCTCGACCTCCGGCAGCTCCAGCGGCAGCATCGACTCCGGCAGCGCGTGGGCGACGCCGTCCTCGTCGTAGACGATCGGGAAGGGCTCGCCCCAGTAGCGCTGACGGCTGAACAGCCAGTCACGCAGACGGAAGTTGACCGTGCCCTCGCCGATGCCCTTGCGCGCCAGCCACTCGGTGATGCGGGCCTTGGCCTCGACGACGTTCAGGCCGTCCAGCGAAACGGCCTCACTGGAGGAGTTGACGGTCTTCGCGTCGTACGAGACGAAGGCGTCGTCCCACGTCGACGGGTCGGTGCCGCGGCCGTCGGTCGGCTCGACGACACAGCGGATCGGCAGCTCGAAGGCGCGCGCGAAGGCGAAGTCCCGGCTGTCGTGCGCCGGGACTGCCATGATCGCGCCCGTGCCGTAGCCCATCAGGACGTAGTCGGCGATGAAGACCGGGACCTTCTCGCCGTTGACGGGGTTGGTGGCGTACGCGCCCGTGAAGACGCCGGTCTTGTCCTTGGCCTCGGCCTGCCGTTCGACATCGGACTTGGAGGCGGCCTGGGCACGGTAGGCGGCGACGGCCTCGGCGGGCGTGGCGTGACCGCCCGTCCACACCTCGTGGGTGCCCTCGGGCCAGGCGTCGGGGGTGAACTTCTCGACCAGCGGGTGTTCGGGCGCCAGCACCATGTAGGTGGCGCCGAACAGGGTGTCCTGACGCGTGGTGAAGATGGTGATCGCTTCGCCGTCGATCGGGAAGTCGACGCGGGCGCCCTCGGAACGGCCGATCCAGTTGCGCTGCTGCAGCTTGATGGCCTCGGGCCAGTCCAGCTCCTCCAGGTCCTCCAGCAGCCGGTCCGCGTACGCGGTGATGCGCATGTTCCACTGGCGCAGCTCGGCCTTGAAGACGGGGAAGTTTCCGCGCTCGGAGCGACCGTCCGCGGTGACCTCCTCGTTCGCCAGGACGGTGCCCAGGCCGGGGCACCAGTTCACGGGCGCGTCGGAGGCGTATGCCAGGCGGTACTCGCTCAGGACGTCGGCGCGCTCGGCGGCGTTCAGCTCGTTCCACGCGCGCGTGGTGCCCGGGACCCCGCGCTCACCGGACTCGAACTGGGCGATCAGCTCGGAGATCGGGCGGGCCTTCCGCGCCTCCTCGTCGTACCAGGAATTGAAGATCTGCAGGAAGATCCACTGGGTCCACTTGTAGTAGGCCGGGTCGATCGTGGCGAACGACCGGCGCTTGTCGTGACCCAGGCCCAGCCGGCGCAGCTGTGCCCTCATGTTCTCCATGTTGGCCTCGGTGGACACGCGCGGGTGCGTGCCGGTCTGCACCGCGTACTGCTCGGCGGGCAGGCCGAAGGCGTCGAAACCCAGGGTGTGCAGGACGTTGTGGCCGGTCATGCGCTGGAACCGGGCGAACACATCGGTGGCGATGTAGCCCAGGGGGTGACCGACGTGCAGACCCGCACCGGAGGGGTACGGGAACATGTCCATGATGAACTTCTTGGGCCGGGCGACCTGCTCCGGGTCGCCGACCAGGTCGCCCTTGGGGTTCGGCGCCGCGTACGTGCCCTCGGCGTCCCAGAAGTCCTGCCAGCGTGCCTCGATCTCGGCCGCCATGGCAGCCGTGTAGCGGTGCGGCGCGGCCTCCGCCGACACGGCAGCGGCGGCAGCGGGGTTCGTCTCGCTCATGATCCTCAAAGCTCCATCGATCGTCTCTGCCAGCGGAAATGAAAAAGCCCCTCGCACAGGAGGGGACGCCGCGCCGATTCCGACCATCCGATTCGCCCGGGTGGTCGGGACTGATCAGCGCGGCTCGCTAAGCAGAAGGCGTACGGCACGCATGGCGTCAGAGTACCGCAGCGCCCGACGGGGCCGCGACGGGCTTCCGGGTGGCACACCGGGAGCCGGCCCGGGTGAACCCAGGAAGGAGCGCAAACGTACTCGGACACCGACGGTCGAGTTGTGAAGGCCCCGAAAAGCTGAACAAGGTTCAAATGTTACTTTGCGTAACAGCAGCTAGTCGGACATCGCCACCGGTCCGTTGCCCTTTGATAACAACGCAATAACTCAAACCTCGTACTGCTCGGTATGGAGCCCCTTAGAGTGCGGCAGCGGGACCGCCTTCCCGAAACTGTTCGGAGTTGCCCCCATGAACCCTCCACGTAATAACAGCTCGATCCCCAAGCCGGGCCGCTCGGCCTACGGCGTGGCGTCGACTGTCGTACTGCTGCTGATACCCGTCGTCGTGCTCGCAGGCGGAAACGCAGTCCGGGACTTCCTCAACTTCGGAGCGGGCGTCCTCTCGCTCGTCTCCCTCAGCTGCTCGGTGATCTGGGGGCTCGTCGCCCAGGACCGGATCTTCCTCAACATCCGCCAGCGGATCGTGGCGCAGGCGGTCCACCGCACGACTGCGGTCGCCTCGATCGCCTTCCTCCTGCTGCACGTCACCATCAAGCTGGCACTCGACCACACGGCGCTGATCGCCGCGCTGATCCCGTTCAGCCTCGGCGTGAGCGGCTCGGCGGGACTCATCGGCCTCGGCTCCCTGGCCGCCCTGCTCATGATCTTCGTAGGTGTCACCGGCGCTCTGCGCAGCAACTTCGCCTCACCGGCGCCGGCCGCGGCGCGCTGGCGGGCGATGCACATGCTCGCCTACCCGTCCTGGTGCGCAGCGCTGATCCACGGCCTGTACGCGGGCCGGGCCGCGAAGCCGTTCTTCACGATCTCGTACGAGCTCTGCCTGCTCGGAGTCATGGCGGCGCTCGCCCTGCGCGCCGCGCCGCGCCCGTTCAAGCGCAAGGTGGCCGACCGGATCTTCGCGATCGTCGGAACCGACAACAGGCCCGGGCGCGACGAGCTGGACGCCAGCCGCGCCCGCAACGCGGAGGCCGCGGCCGCCATGGCGGGCTTCGGGGCGCGCTCGGTGGGCCGTGCAGCCGTCGCCGAGGGGCTGATCCCCTCCCAGCCCGCCACACCCCTCTACGACGCCCCTCCGGCCCGCACCATGACCCCCGAAGCCGGCAACGGCTTCGCGGCCGCCTACCGGGCCGTCTCGGCCGCTCCCCGCGCCCAGGGCTTGATGACGCCCGACGCGACGCAGCACATGAACGTCCCGACGAACATGCAGCCCACGCAGGCCGTGCCACAGGTCGACGGCCCCGGCAGCACATCCGGCAGCTGGCCGATCCCCTCTCCGCCGCCCGTCGGCGAGGCGCCCCCCTCCGCGTACGACCCGCTTCAGGACACCGGATACAACATCCCGACCTACGGCAATTCCGGATACGACGGGTACGGCGGCGGTGAGATGTACGACACAGGTGAGACGAACAGCCCCTACGGCACGTACAACTCGAACAACACGTACAACAGCGGTCCCGCGACTGAGACGCTGCCCGGCGCTTACGACACGCCGGTTACCGGCGAACCCTGGAACGCGCCTTCCGGAGGCTTTTAGTGAACGAGGCCCTGCCCGACGTCCCAGAAGTCCGCGTGGTCGGACTTCCGCAGCTCACGTCGGGCTTCGACCTTGTCGAGCGACTCGATCTGCCCATGCACCTCAAGGTGCACGGCCCCCTCGAACCGATGGGCGGCGAACAGCTCGCACAGCTGGCCGAACAGATCTCCCTGAAGGGGCGTGGCGGCGCCGGCTTCCCCTTCCACAAGAAACTGCGGTCGGTCGCCGAGTCGGCGATCCGCCGCGGCATCCGGCCGGTGGTCGTCGTCAACGGCAGCGAGGACGAACCGGCCTGCCGCAAGGACACGGTGCTGATCAACCGGGCCCCGCACCTCATCCTGGACGGCGCCCTGCTGGTCGCCGAGGCCCTCGGCGCGCGGACGCTCGTGGTCGGCGTGACCCGGGCCTCCACCGAGCGGTCGATGGAGCAGGCGCTGGCTGAGCGCGGCCTCAGCGACCGGCGTGGCGCCCCCATACGCGCCCGTGTGCAGCGCAATCCGGTGCGAATGGTCACCGGCGCCGCCGCGTCGCTGATCCGCTCCATCGACGGCGGTCCGGCGATCCCGCCGGGCCGCAAGACGAGCGCCTCGCAGAGCGGCGTGGGCGGCGCGCCCACGCTGCTGTCGAACGCCGAGACGTTCGCCCAGCTGGCGATCGCCGCCCGCATCGGCGCCGAGCGCTACTGCAACACCGGTCTGTACGACGAGCCCGGCACCGTCATGCTCACCGTCTCCGGCGCGGTCGACCGCCCCATGGTGATCGAGGTCCCCACGGGTGTGCCGCTGCGGTACGTGCTCCAGCTGGCCGGCGCCCCGCCGCTCCCGCAGGGCGTGCTGACCGGTGGCTACCACGGCAAGTGGATCGACGCGGCGACGGTCGGCGAGGCGATCGTCTCGCGCGACAACCTCGACGCCGTCGGCGGCTCGCTCGGCGCCGGCGCGATCCTGCCCATCAGCCAGGACACCTGCCCGCTGGGCGAGTCCCTGCAAGTGGCCAAGTGGCTGGCCGAGGAGAGCGCGGGCCAGTGCGGTCCCTGCTACCTCGGTCTGCCTGCCGCGGCCCGCGGCATGGAGGACATCCTCCAGGGCGGCGGCCCCGCCGCCCTGGAGGCCCTGAAGCAGGTCGCCAAGGCCGTGAAGAAGCGCGGTGCGTGCTCGCACCCCGACGGCTCGGCGATGTTCCTGGAATCGACCATCAAGGCCTTCACGGACGACCTGGCGGCTCACGTCCTCGGCAACGGCTGCGGCAGGCCCGTGGCGGGCGTGCTGCCGCTCTTCGAGGGCGGCCGGGCCCCCACGGGCATCCCGGGCGGCGGCCAGGCCGAGCCCGAGGCGGGTGCCAGCCGGCAGAAGATCTTCGTCGACTGGACACTGTGCCGCGGCCACGGCCTGTGCGCGGACATCCTCCCGGAGGTCTTCGAACTGGGCGCCGACGGCTTCCCCACGGTCGCCCAGGCGCCGGTGCCGAGGTACGCGGAGGCGAAGGCACTGCGGGCCGTGCGCCGGTGTCCCGCGCTGGCGCTGCGGATCGAGGAGGACAGCTCCAGCGCGCCGTCGCGCACCAACCTGCCGGTGCTGTCGCAGGGCCGCGGACGCCGGGCCCTCGGCCGCTGAGCCGACGGTTCGGGCCACCCCGCTCGGGGCGGCCCGCCCCGCCGCAGTCCGCCGCTCTCGTGCGCCTCCCGGATACGCCGAAGGCGGTCCATCCGATGGGATGGACCGCCTTCAAACGGT
>NZ_JAYWVC010000630.1:0-982 GCF_036281785.1 Streptomyces chiangmaiensis
TGCGAGCAGGGCATGCCAGAGAGGCTCACGAGGTCGAGGTCAGCTGGAATGCGGACGGCACCGTTGTAGCCGCCTATGTCGGCGGATACAACGGTGCCGATTCCTCTGGTCTTGTCCGTGGTCTTTCTCGTCTGGGTGAGTACTGGAGCGAGGCCGCCAGTCGGTCTCGGCTTGTTGCCGTGTCGTGACTTGCTCTTTGGTGTGCTCCCTGCCCAAGAGCGGGGTTGCCTCGCGACCAGTAGCCTCGCGGGGGCAGGTTAGGTGCCCGGAGCGATCGCACAGGCCGACACGCAGACCCAGGTGCCTTCACGCTTCTGGTACGCGTCCGTGTACAGAGCTTCCTGCTTCGCTCCATCGGCGAGCATGGTGTAAGTGGCGCGGCCGTGGATCAGAGCAACGTCACTGAGGATACGGATCTTGACGTCATGCACAGCGAGATCCTTGAAGGGCCGCGGCTGAGCAATGAACTCGAGGAACTCGGCACGGTTGCGGGTAACACCCGGAGTCTGCACGATGAAGTCTTCGGCAAGGAACTCGCTGAAGCGCTTGGCATCGCTGAGCTGGTCGGAGCGGACGTAGTCCTTGTTGAGCTGGTCGAGGATCGCCAGATCTTCGCTGGACTGCTTGGTGTCGTTCACTTTCTTGTTCTTTCTCTGCTTGTTTCGGCGTTCAGTGCATGTGACTTGTCGTTTCGGTGCCGTATACGCGGTGCCGGCGTGCAAGGTTGTGGTCTGTCGATCAGGTGGGGATCGGCGCGGCCGACGCGGCAAACGAGGCCACCAGGGAAACCACCGCGGACAAGAATGCCAGCCGCAGCGTTCTGCCCTGGCGAGTCCGGTTGATCACTGGTACCACGTTTTGCATCGAGCCCTGCCTTTCTGTCGTTCTGAACCACCCCGGTATTCATGGAGGCCCCGGGCTGCGTCTATACCCAAGGGGCCGACGCCGGGCAGAGCTAGGCCAGTGCACCCGGGCAAAATGG
>NZ_JAYWVC010000631.1:0-975 GCF_036281785.1 Streptomyces chiangmaiensis
TGAAGGAGTGCCACTACTACGACAGCTACGCCGATGGCGGCTCCAAGTGCAGGATTGCGGAACGCGATGTATGCGGTGATTGCGCCCACGAGCAGTAGCAGCAGCGCACGAACACTGATCTGGTTTATCAAGTCCTCCAGGTCGCATGAGAATCTGCCGACCAGCGTCGATGCCGTCCAGGAGCCGTTGATGGGCGCTGACGATCAACCACGACCCTTCACACGCGCTGACATCCGTTGGGGCTACTGGCACCATGACCGAGACAGCTTCTGACGATTCCTGACAGCAGCGGGGGGACCGGGGTGCCGAAGTGGAAGATGCCTGACTTGTCTGAGGGCCCACTGCGAGTCCTCAACCAGGAACTGCACTCCTTGCACGAGAAAGCTGGCTACCCCTCAGCCCGGGAACTTCACCTTGCGGTCGATGAAGCCGTGAGTCACACCAAGATCCATCACGCCTTCACCAAGCCCGTCCTGCCTTCGTGGGGCGTGATCGATGTGGTGGTGGAACAGCTCGCCAAGAAAGCCCACCCTCGGCTGGTGCCTGAAGTCGAGGTCAACCGGTTCAAGGCCCTGTGGGATGCTGCGCACGACGAAGAAGGCGCTCCAGACGCTGAACCAGAGGACGAGAACTTCCGCGGGGTCCTCGTAGAGGATTCGCGACCGAAGGCAGAGGTCAAGCCCCAGGCCGGCGGCCCCGTAGGAGATCACGCCATTAGCGCGCCCCCGCCGGTGACCCAAGCCAGCGGCAGCGAGGTGGAACGCTGGGTCCGCGTCGCCGCCCAAGCCGGAAACACCGAGGCCATGCGCCACCTCGGCCGTTGCTTGGAAGAACAGGGCAGCGATCAGGAGGCTGAACACTGGTACCGCACAGCAGCCCATGCTGGTGACGTCCTCGCCATGACCGACCTCGGCAATCTCCTCGTCAGGAACGGAGACCCGATCGAAGGCGCCGAGTGGCACGATCGTTCCCGGG
>NZ_JAYWVC010000632.1:0-974 GCF_036281785.1 Streptomyces chiangmaiensis
AAGGACGCGGCGAACGGTCAGATCGAGGCGGGCGCGGACGTCATCTACCAGGCGGCGGGTCTGTCCGGTCAGGGAGTGATCCAGGCCGCTGCCGCGCACAAGGTGTGGGCGATCGGTGTCGACTCCGACCAGTACGAGCAGAGCGCGCTGGCCCAGTACAAGGACTACATCCTCGGCTCGGCGCTGAAGAACGTCGGTGGCGCTGTCTACGAGCTGAGCAAGTCGGTCGTCGAGGGCAAGCCGCTCAGCGGTGAGCAGCGTGGCGACCTCAAGTCCGGCGGCGTCGGCTTCGCGGACTCCAACCCGAAGTACAAGGCGATGACAGACGTCGTCGCGGCGGTCGAGAAGGCCAAGCAGGACATCATCGACGGCAAGATCACCGTCAACACGAAGTAGCTCCGCGGGTCGGCCCATGACGTGAGGGCGCCCCCGGCCGACCCGGCCGGGGGCGCCCTCACGTCCGGGTGGTGGCCGATCGAGACCCGATCGCGCGGTGATCCGGGCCGGCGGCGGGCGCACCCCGGTCATGTGGCCGCGTGCGGCCGGGTGTCCGCCACGGCCCTCCTGCACCGTCGTTCACGGCCGTACCGGCAGCCCCGGTGCCCCCTTCTTCCCCTCTGGCCCCCATGGCACCGGCCGTCTCGCCCCACCCTCGCGGCGCGCCGATCCTCGCCTCCCGCAAGCGCCGCACCGCTCTCCGTGACCTGCCCCGTGTCTGTGGCCACATCTCGATAACGGACCGGACAGAAGGGGTTTTCCGTCTGGTCTACGCGCGTTACGCTGCCGCGGAACCAGCGCCTGGTACGGGCGCACGCACAAAGGAGTCTCGTTCCATGCGCCGGGTGTCCCGCTTTGCCGTTGCTGGCGCTGCAGCAGCAGCCCTCGCCGTCACCGTTTCCGCCTGCGGAAGCTCGTCCACCGAGTCTGCCGGAAGTGGCAAGAGCAAGGGCATAGGCCTGGCGTACGACGTCGGT
>NZ_JAYWVC010000633.1:0-972 GCF_036281785.1 Streptomyces chiangmaiensis
GGTCGAGGACAGCTCGGTTCGCGTCCCGCGTTAGGGTCGTGCCATGCCGGATGGCTCTGTCGTGACGTCGCATCCCGTGGTCGAAGCCCTGCTGGCGCACTACCGCCTGCAGATTGGCGCGGACCTGGACGCCTATCGCAACCATGTCTACCGCGGCCTCAACTACCAGCGGCGACTGCTCGGGCGCGGCGAGGTCTCGAACGACCAGGCACTCGCCTGGGCAGTGCACGACCTGGGCATCTGGACCGCACACACTTTTGACTACCTGGCGCCCTCAGCGGAGCTGGCACGGCAGCACGCCGACGAGGCCGAGGTGGCAGACCTGCCGCGGGTCATCGAGATGGTGGAACTGCACCATAAACTGCGCCCCGTGTATGATCCGCTGGTCGAGACCTTTCGCCAGGCCGACCGGATGGACGTCGCGCGGGGCCATCTCCGCAGCGGTCTCGCACGCCGGGAGATCGACGAGATCACCGCGGCACTGCCGTACTACGGGTTCCATCGCTTCCTGCTGCGGGAGGCAATCCGGCGCATCACAAGGCACCCGCTCCATCCGCTGCCGATGCTCCGCTGGTAGTCCGTCCCATACACATGCAGAAGGGACGCGATCTCCGCGAGGTCCGTGTCGTTCTCCGCGGGAGTCCTGTCGACCTCCGCGGGCACCTTGGCGTGTGCCAGGCAGTCGAAGTTCGGGGGGTCGGCTGCGTTGTACCTGCCCTTGCCGCAAGCGTAGAGCATCTGCATGAACTGGTCGCATATGCGGAGAACTTGGCTGCTGCTCGTCGAGGTATCGGTGCGGCTCTGAGGCTGGCGCGGGACAGGCCGAGCAGGTCCCGGCGAAGGGCCGGTCGGCCCCTGGCAGCGGGCGGGGAATCGCGCCCACTCTGTCGGCAACTCCATTGATCTGCTGGGGGGTCGTCATGCCGTACCCGCACTCCGTCCAGCAAAGACTGCTCACCGTCTCGTCCATCT
>NZ_JAYWVC010000634.1:0-969 GCF_036281785.1 Streptomyces chiangmaiensis
GAGACCCGGGAGACGTTCGCACGGATGACCCGGGGCATGCTGATGGAACTCGAGGACGTCAACTGCTGGAGCCTGGCCGTGCGACACGAGGTCGCATGAGATGAGTGGAACTCATCAGAGGAGGTTCGACTGATGTCGAAGGTGTAGTGCCCGGTCCCGTGCGCAAGGACCGTCCCCGCCTCGGCGTGCGCTGCGGGTAACTGCGGCGTGCGAAGCCCGGGGAACAGGCCCAAGGATCCGCGTTCCATCCGTGGATTACAGGCTGGGGAAGACCGGACGGGTGAAGAACATGAACCCTCGTTGATGCCTCGTCATCCAGACTTCCGCCGATGGGATGTAGCAGCGGGAGAACAGGGGCCGGCCGCTGCGAGGCGGCGGGTGCCGGCTGGGGAAGCTAGGTCAGCCGGGAGCGCACCACCGTCCCCGGGGTACAGAGGGCACCCAACCCGGTCGTATCTCACTCATGCGGAACGTGACAACCCCGTCACGGTCCAGGCGGGCGTGCGCTGGCCTGGTAGGCGGACCGTGAGGAACGCGGATGTCCGTGGCGGGTGCAGGACGACCCGAGAAGCGAATGCCGGTAGCCGAAAGGCAGCAGGAAACCGGGAGCCCGAGGCTGATTTCTCCGTCAGCGGCTCCCGCATAACTGGCCGGATAGGAGCTCGCGCTCCGGCCCGAAAGGGCGCCGACGCGGGTCGGGTGAGCCTGCGAAGAACGATGACGAACGACGCGGGAACCGAGGGACAAGTTGGACACCATGGCCACGGTGGAGACGGATCTGTCGAAACCGAGACGGCTGCGGTGAACGGACCCGAGGACGGGCCGCTCGGCTGGGACGCCGTGCAGTGGCGGACGGTTGAGAAGGACGTACGGCGTCTGAGGCAGCGGATCTTCGCGGCATCGCAGGCCGGGGATCTGAAGAAGGTCCGTAACCTGCAGAAAATGATGCTCCGTTCACGTGCCAACGCG
>NZ_JAYWVC010000635.1:0-957 GCF_036281785.1 Streptomyces chiangmaiensis
GACCACGACTCAACCTGTTCGACCGTCAACGCATCAGCACACAGTCACATCAACGACAGACGACGTCGAATGTTACCCCACATGCGGTTGCAGTATTAGCTCACGTTGCGGCGAGCGTTCGTCAGCTCCCGCATTGGCTGGAAGAACCCTCCTGACCCAGTCATTCCGCCACCAGACTCTCGGGCATGAACATGATCAAGCGAACCGCCACCGTTGGCATGGCAGCCGCTGCTCTCGCCGCCACCGCACTGGTCACGGCTCCCACGGCCTCCGCCACCTCCTACAACGGATGCACGTACCCCCGCGTCTGCTTCTATCTCACCGACAGCCAGTGGAACGGTGGGACCCCCACAGCCGCGTACCAGGACGTCACCACCGGCTACCAGAACCTCGGCCCCAACAGCCGCGGCGCCAACTGGGTAAACAACACCCGCAACGACGACCGGGCCTATCTCCGCTACATCGTCAACAGCACCGGTGCAACGCAGTACCTCTGCCTCCTGCCGAACTACCACGTCAACTTCTCCTCGGCCTTCACCGTGACCGGCATCAGGATCGACACCGCGGCCACCTGTCCCTGAGCCCGTCCACACGTCCGGAGCCCATCCGTGGTGCGGTGGCGCCGGGCCTCTTCACAGCGGAGCGACAGGGAGCCGCTTCCGCGCTCCTGGCCCCTGGATCCGTCCGGGGGCCTTCGTCATTTCCGGGGACTGACCTGGGCCGATGCCTCAAGATCCCGTCCACAAATAGTCCACAGACCCCGGCATAGGGCCGCCCAGCGCTGCGTACGGCTGCATATACACGAAGACCCCGGCCTCAGCGTTTCCGCTGGTGACGGGGTCTTTGGGCACCTCATACAGGGTGCCCCGGCAGGATTCGAACCTGCGCACACGGCTCCGGAGAGCATGCTCATGATGTGCGTGGTTGCACGGTGGCCCGCCTCATGCGCAGGGAGCG
>NZ_JAYWVC010000636.1:0-953 GCF_036281785.1 Streptomyces chiangmaiensis
AGCGAGGCACGAACCTCCAATCGGTGCCTCCCACTTCACTTCCTGGGCCGGCGTGTGTCCGGGCAACAACGAGTCCGGCGGCAGACGACGATCCGGCAAGACCCGGCACGGCAACCGGTGGCTGAACGGCGCACTGGGCAACGCGGCCATGGCCGCCGCCCGCACCAAGGACACCACCTACCTGGGCGCGCTCTACCGGCGCTTAGCCGGACGCCGCGGCAAGAAACGGGCCCTGGTCGCCGTCGACCACTCCATCCTCGTATCGGTCTGGCACATGCTCACCCAGGACGTCGACTACACCGACCTCGGCGGCAGCTACTTCCTCCAGCTCGCCCCCGACCGCGCCGCCCGCCAGGCGGTCCGCCGTCTCCACCAACTCGGCTTCGAAGTCACTCTCAACCCCGCCAAGGCAGCGAGCTAAACCACCTACCACCCCGCCCGACCACAGCCACAGGTTTGTTTTCGGGTCAGAGTCCCACAGGGCCGCTTCCGGTTTCCGGTATCCGCCCGGTGGCGTAACGATGGAAAAGGGTCCCTTTGGGCTCGGACTGCGCCGCCCGGCCCCTCCGGGCCGTAGCCATGGGGCTTCTCCGCTTTCCCACCGCACCCCCTCCGGAGTCGTGATGACAGCAACGATCCAGGCCGTGATCCCCGTGCTGCGTGACGTGCGTGACACCGAAGCCGCCCTCGCTGGCGGACTGCGGGAGCATCTGGTCGACACACCCCCCGGGGAACGCCGTGAGTCTCTTGAGCAGCACATCGACGACGCCCATGACCACATTCACGCCCTCGACCAACGCCTGGCCGAGCTCCACGCCCACCAGTCGGTCCTGGCCACGCTCGACAGCCTGGCAGGCCGGGCGGTGGACACCTCCCGAAGGTCGCTGCAGACGACCATCCGGGTTGCGTGGGCGATGGCGAGCGCCCCGGCGAACGCCCTGCTTGGCCACCGC
>NZ_JAYWVC010000637.1:0-947 GCF_036281785.1 Streptomyces chiangmaiensis
CACCCTGGCCCTCCCGGGACGGCGTTCCTCCTGGCCCTTCACGGATGGAAGGAGCGGGCCGTGGACGTGCTGCATGAACGCTGCGCGGGCGTGGACATCAGCAAGAAGGACGCGAAGGCGTGCATCCGGACGCCGAGTACGAAGCGCCGGGGGTCGTTCACGACCGAGACGACCACCTGGGGGTCGACGACGAACGCAGTGCTCGCCCTGCGGGATCACCTGCGCGCCGCGCAGGTGACGCTGGTGGTGATCGAGGCGACGTCGGACTACTGGAAGCCCTACTACTACGTGCTGGCCGAGGACTTGAACGTGATCCTGGTCAACGCCCGGCAGGTCAAGAACCTGCCCGGCCGCGAGACCGATGTCTCGGATGCAGCCTGGCTGGCCCAGCTCGGCGCCCACGGCCTGGTCCGCCCTTCGTTCGTCCCGCCTCAGCCGGTGCGTGAGTTGCGGGACCTGACCCGGGCCCGCACCACCATCACCCGCGAACGCGGCCGTGTGGTCCAACGCCTGGAGAAACTGCTGGAAGACACCGGCATCAAGCTCTCCGCGGTCGCCTCAGACATCATGGGTGTCTCCGGCCAGGCCATGCTCGAAGCCCTTATCGCCGCAGAGCGCGACCCGCAGGTCCTGGCGGAGCTGGCCAAGGGAAAGCTCCGTAACAAGATCCCTGAGCTGACTGAGGCCCTGACCGGGCGGTTCCGCGAGCACCATGCGTTCCTGGTCCGTCTGTATCTGGACCAGTACGACCGGCTCACCGCCATGATCGACCAGGTCACCGGGCGGATCGAGGAGGCGATGGCCCCCTTTCGAGGCGCCCTCGACCTGCTCGACACCATCCCCGGCATCAACCAGGCCACCGCCGAGGTGATCATCGCGGAGACCGACGGGGACATGGCCCGGTTCGCCTCCGCCAAGCACCTCGCGTCCTGGGCCGGGGTCTGCCC
>NZ_JAYWVC010000638.1:0-942 GCF_036281785.1 Streptomyces chiangmaiensis
GCCGCAGCGCTCATCGGCAGCAGCCGTATGAAGGCGAACACGCTCGACAGGGCCAGGTAGGGCAGTCGCAACAGCACGATCCACCACCCTGACACGCCCACCCGGCGATCATTGGCCATTCACGAGAAGATGCAGGTCACAGGCCATGGATGGGGTTTTCGGCACCCGCACCACTCTACGAAGCCCTAGGCATCACAATCAGCTACGAACACGCAACGAGGACCGCGACCGTAAGGTCGAGGCCCTCGTCTGCGTATCGTCAGTGGTTGTGTCCGAGGGGCGAGTTGACCACTAACGATACGGTCGTGGTCGCGCAAGGGCAGCTCTGGCTTCAAGGTCCACCTGCAAGCCTCCCCAGAGTCACGCTTCGGGTCTCCCAAGTTCGAACCCTGCCGGGCACTCGCCGAGGATCAGTGGAAATCAAGTGCTGACCAGGGCGGATGGTGACAGAAGAGGAGGAAAGTCAGTGTCACTGGCTCCCGCCCTCTCTCGTTGCCTCTCAGCGTTCGCGACACACCTCCGACACGGCAAGCCACCGCAGGGCGTCGCCGTCGTTGACTCCCAGCGGCAGCCGCGGGGCCGCCGTGGATGGCGCCGGCACGTCGGTCGGCGGAGGCTACCCAGGCCCCGGCCCCGGCTTACGCCGGGTTCCCCGTCAGACACGCCTCGATCAACTCGCCGGCGAACAGTCTGGCCATCGCGCCGTGCCGCAACCGGTCCATGTCGTCGATGCTGTCCGCGCCCCCCGCCATCCCGGCGATCAGCGCCATGCCTTTCGAGGCCGGGAACGCGCCCACTCCGTCCTTCGAGGCCGGCAGGCGCAGCCGCTCGCCGACCAGTGCGGGCAGGCAGCACCGCTCGGCCAGGCGCATCAAAGGTTCCAGGCCGCCGTACGCCACCAGCGTCGGGTCGTCGAACGCGGCGGAGACCTTGGCCCCGGTT
>NZ_JAYWVC010000639.1:0-937 GCF_036281785.1 Streptomyces chiangmaiensis
CCTCGACGTAGACGACGCGGCAGAGCTCTTGCACCGGGACTGGATGCGTCTCGAAGCCGCGCGCGGAAACCGCTCGGGGCTCCACACCGCGATCACCCGCGTGCAACAGGTCAACCGGACGTTGGACTGCTCACCGGAGATGGAGACCACGCAGCTCATCAACGAGCTCCTCAACGCCTCGAGCACGGTGGTACGCAATGTAGACCGTATGAAGTGGCCGCCTCGAGCCGTTCGTTGAGGTCGGCTGCCGCACCGAAGACCGATGCTCCGCGGGGAGTTGACGCGGATTGCCTTCCGGTGAGCACGGTGGCGGGTAGTGCCGCAACTACCGGGAGGCACCGGATGTTTTCCGAGCGTACTTCGGTCGGCCTGGATGTACACGCCCGCACCACAACGGCCTGGGCCCTGAACGGCGAGACAGGCGAGGTCTTCAGTGAGCGTCTCGACGCCGAGACGCATAACGTGCTGGCGTGGGTGGCCACCCTGCCGCAGCCAGCTGCGGTGGCTTATGAGGCCGGGCCGACCGGGTTCGTGCTGGCCCGGGCATTGGACGGGATCGGCATCCGCTGCGTGGTGGCAGCGCCGTCGAAGATGGAACGGCCCGCGGGTGACCGGATCAAAACGGACAAGCGGGACGCTCAGCGGCTGGCGAAGCTGCTACGGATGGACGAGCTGCCCGTGGTGCGGGTGCCGACGCCGGCTGAGGAAGCCGCCCGCGATCTGGTGCGCGGCCGCGACGACGTGCGCCGGGACCTGGCCCGGGCCCGTAACCGGGTCTCCAAGCTGCTGCTGCGGCAGGGCCGGGTCTGGCGGGGCCAACACCCTCCCTGCTCGCCACGCCCGGGTTCCCGCCTTTCCGCAGGACTCACCGCCAACGAAGTCGTGGACCTACAGCGCAAGGCCTTGCAGAGGACCGTCGCGTTCCTCGGCTGGTTTT
>NZ_JAYWVC010000064.1:0-38397 GCF_036281785.1 Streptomyces chiangmaiensis
GAGGTCAACGTTCATGTAGTTGAGCATGCCAAATCGGGAGCCGGACCCGGTCCGAGGAGCATCCGAGCAAAGGTCACCGCTACGGCGTTAAGTTCCTGAACGCTTCGGCTGCATTGGTCAGAGGCGGCTAAGTTTAGGTCCCGCTCCCTGGAGCCTCGGACGGGGGTTGCAGAAGCCGGGCCAGACGCCGCGCCCCCTCAGGGCTGATCTTGGTCGGGAACTTGGCGCACACTCGCTCCAGATGCCGAGCACGATCCGCCTCACGATCACGCCGTGCCGTCAGGTGATCACCTTCTCCCGTCCGGAGGTGATCTCTTCTCGGGCGATCACGCGGCTTGTGGCGATGTCTTCGGCGACTCCAGCGGCCAGTAGTGCGGCTCCAGGGGTGTGGCCAGAGCCGACATAGCGCCAGTGCGCATCGGTGACCGTGCCGGGGATGTCGGTATGGCCCGCGTGGTGAGCACGTTCGGCGCGTAGCGCCGCGTACGTCGTTGAGTAGGCGCGGGACTTGGTGAGGATGTGCCCCCGGTAGCCGAGCGCGTGAGTCCAGGTGCGCAGGTGCAGCGGCTCATGCTCGGGGAGTCCGCCGAGGCGCCAGCAGGTACGCATGAGGATCCGGACATGTCCGCTCACGGGCGCCGTGCCGATGTCGTCCCAGGTGGTGACCTTGTGATCGGTGCCGGCGCCTGTCTCGCTCGCTCCCTTGGTGACGTACTTCGCCACGTACGCCGCCACGGCGTCGTCGTCCGGTCCGTCACCGTCGGCACGCAGCGGCCGGGCGTCGACCTGGGCACCCCAGCGCAGTGTCAGGTCACCCACTGCGGGGCTGTAGGGCGTGCGGATCAGGACCCGCCGGGCGGAGGCACGCACGGCGTCGATGAGGCGTTCCGCAGTGCCCCAGACCGGGGGTTCGTCGTCTGGTCCGGCCGGACCGTCGAGACGTACGACGGCGTGGATGTGGACCGCCGCCCGCTTCTGGTACTCGGCGACCCGGGCGAAGGACAGCCGGGCGTGCTCCGCAAAGCGGGACTGTGCCAGGCCAACCGCCGAAGCGAGTTGCCGCCGGACGCCGAGGGCAAACCGGTCCCAGAGCTTGCCCGCATGCGCGTGCCAGAGAACGTGAGCGGCGTAGTCGTAGCAGTCGGGGCAGAGCGGTTGCCCAACGGCGGAGTCACCGGGGGCATGAGCAGCGTGGCAGCCGACGGGCCGACCGTGCGCGCAGGTACCGCCGTCGCGGCGCGGTCGGCACGGCTCCCCGGAGCGGTGCACGGGGCCGAAGGACGGCGCGGTCAGGGTGACGAAGAGCCGGGGTCGGTGGCGGACGGTGGCGGGAACGTTCTTGCCGCCGAGGAGGCCCGCCCGGACGAGGTGGAAGGTGTCTCCCGCATGGAGGCGCGAGCACGCGGGACAGACGGTTACGCGTCGGTTCCGGCAGCGAACCAGGAGGCGTTCGCCGGGCTCACTGCGGGTGTCGTAGTGATGGAGGATTTCGCCGGTTGTGCCGTCCAGGGTGATGGTGGAGCCGGAGAGGTGAACGGGGTGGGAGCAGCCGCCGGTTGCGGTGATCTGCTCCAGCCAGCGGGGAAACTGTGGGTCTTGGGCGACGCGGATGGCGTCGCGGTCTGCTTCAGAAAGCTGAAGCAGGCGCGCCGTGCGGTCGAGAACGGCGCGCCGGTCAGCCGGGGTGAGCTCCGGGGTAATGGTGGTGGCCTTCCAGAGTGGGCCGCCGAAGCGGCGCGGGTGATGGTGGGTGGTGCGCCGTTGGCCATGGGGATCACTCCCTTGCGGGGTTGGTGGGGCGGTGGTTCAGCGGATGGTTCCGGTCCCTCGGCATACGCGGCAGCGCCGTAACCGTCCGGTCCAGGTCTTCCGGGCTCCGTCGCCCTTGCAGTGCGGGCACCTCACGCGAGGCATGGGCATGTGCGTGCGTCCTTCCTGATCAGAAGTGGTTGAAGCCGGTGAGGAACCAGGTGACGAAGCCGTTGATCGCGAGGCTGACGGGCGTTTCACCCAGGTACATGCCGAACAGGGCGATGCAGACCGCTTCCCAGGCACGTACGTCGCGGGAGCGGACGAGGAGGAAGGTGATGATCCCGAAGACCACGACGAGCGAGACCGCTGTACCTGTGCTGATCACTTGTCGTCTCCTTCCAGCGCTGCGAGGGCGCGGCCTACGGCGGGCAGTTCCGGAGTCATCCCGGCGTACTTCCGGGCCGTAGAGACGGCTTCTTTTGTGAGGGTGAGGTGGGAGCGGGCGCGGCTCCACCCGCCGTCCGGCCCGGTGCAGACGGCCACGCCGCGTTCCTCGGCTGTGATCGCCTGGGCAACGGCCACGGCGTCCTTGTTGAGGTCGCCCAGGGTCATTTCGGCCGTGCCGGGGTCGTTGACGCGGTGGCAGATTCGGCCGCCAAGCTGAGCACGCAGAGCGGTGACGCCGGGGCCGAGGTCGGAGCCGACGCGCTGTCCGGCGACGACTAGGTGGATGCCGAGCGCGGCCCCTAACTGCGCGAGGCGCAGCAGGAGTGTGGAGCACTGCTCCGCCTCTGCCTTGCTCTCGCGCGTGCCATCGGACAGGTACAGCTCTGCGATCTCGTCGACGATCACGACAATGGGCACCGGTCGGAGCTTCTCGGGGAGCTCCCAGATCGAGCGCACTCCGGCCGACCGGCACGCGCTCATTCGGTCCTGCATGTCGACCACGAGGGCGGACAGCACAGCCACTGCTTCTCTGCGGCAGGTGGCCAGCGCGGTCAACCGCCCGGCGAACAGGCCCAGTTCCATGCCGCCCTTGCAGTCGACGCCGACCAGGGCGACAGGCTGAGTCGCCAACTGTGTGATCAGCCGAGCCACCAGGGTGGACTTGCCGGATCGGGTGGCACCGGCGATGAGCCAGTGCGGCACAAGCCGCAGGTTCATGACCCAGGCGCCGCCGCTCTCCAGGACGCCGATGAGCGCCGAGAGAAGTTCGACCGGCGCCGTGGCCAAACCGGGCCGCTCCAGCGGATCGGTGGCCGTCGCGGTCAGCAGCACGAGGCCCCGTTCCGGAGAGGTGACGCGGACCGCGTGCACCTTCCACGCATGCATCAGCGCGTCAGCCGCCTTCATGTACGTGCCCGGGGCCTGGCCCGCGTGCAGGCGTACAGTCACGGTCAGGCCCATACGGGTCGCCCTGGGGAACGAGATCCGCGGAGCCACCGGCCGCAGAGGATCACCCTTGACGACCAGGTCCCCGAGCAGGCCGCGCGGCGGGCGCCGTGAGACGGCGAGGTCAGTGAGCATGGCGACCTTGCGCCAGGTCGCCAGGACCCGGCACGTGGTTGCCGGGTAGCCGACCAGGTACCAGTGCCAGGCCGGGCGATGCCGGCGCACCAGGTCGCCGACGACCAGCACCCAGGCCAGCACGGCGAGGCTGAGGGCGAGAGCTATCGGTTCCATCACGCGCCACCGCCCTTGGCGTTCACGGGGCCGCCGTGCACGGGCGTGATCGCGTCCGCGCGGAAGCTGACGCCGTGCCGGTCGCCCATCGACCAGACGAATGCCATCAGGCCGGTGACCTTGACGATCTGGCCTTCCTCGATGCCTTTCGGCTGTCCGCTCACGGCGATCTCGATGACGGAGATCCGCCGCCCGTCCTGCCGCACGGTTACGGCGACGGTCCAGACCGGGTTTCCGTCCCGGTCCCTCTTCACCTCCTGTGTCTCGGTGTTGGTGATCTTCGCTTCGGGCGCGATAGCGCACCGCAGTACGCCCAGCCGCGCCGTGTCCACGGGAATGGACTGCATTTCGTTGGCCTCCCTGGCCGATCAGGACGCCAGGGGTATTCTGACGTCACTTGTCCTTACGAGTTAGGACTATGGAGCTCTGTACGACACGAGCGCAAGTACTTATGCTGACGAGTGATGTCGCTCGTGCGACGTGACTACGACCTGACCCCGGAGATACCGAGATGTCGGAGATCCAGCGCCCCGGAGCCCTCTACCAGCAGGTGGCCGCAGCCGTCCGAGAAGCGATCCTCACGGGCGAGTTCGCGCCCGACTCCCTGCTGCCATCCGAAGCCCAGCTCATGGCCCGCTACAGCGTCTCCCGTCCCACGGTCCGCAACGCCATCGCGGCACTGCGCGCGGAAGGGCTGATCGACGTCCGCCACGGCAAGGGCAGCTTCGTACGCTCCAGCGGACAGCCTCACCTCACCATCGAGCGCCGCATCAGCCGCACCGCCGATGACAGGTTCGTGATGCCCAACGGCGACATCTGGCAGGAAGTCGAGGAACCGAGTACCTATCGCACTCACACCACCAAGGACACAGGCCGACTCCTCCAACTCGATGAGGAAGAGGCCCTCTTCGGCTGTGACCGGCTGCTGATCGACTCCAGCACCAGGACCCGTGCCATGCACCGGACGTTGATCCCTTTCGAGGTCGCCGAAGCTGTCCCGCTGCTCGGCAAGGAGCCGTGCAAGCCTCCGGCAGCGATCTACTGGGTGCTCACCCAGACCGGACACAAGCTGTCCTGGACGGAGACGGTACGCGCGCACATGCCCCTGCCCGACGAGCGAGCCACGCTCCGGCTCCCGGACGCGACCCCGATCCTGCAGGTTGCCCGCGTCGCGCATGGTGCCGACGGCCGTCCGCTGTTCCTCGAAGAGCTGCGCTGCGGCGCGGACTGTGCCGAACTCGCCTACCGGATTACCGCCGACAAGCAGCCCGCCCCACGCGCCCGCGCCTGAGCGCCAGCGGCCATGTGTCGAATATGTCTTCACTTCCTCAAGGGCGCGCCTGCGGCGCGCCGGGGCGCCCGGCCGCCCCGGCCGGGCGTGCGGCGTGGACGCCGGTCCCGTCCGGTCGGCCGACGCCCCAACCCGCAGCACGCCCATGGGGTCGAGTCGACAACCGGCCGTCGCAGGCCGGAGCCCACGGGGCTGGGGATCGACGGCCTCCGAGACTTTACGCAGCCACCATGGGGCGAGCCTCGAAGAACAGGGGGCCAATCGGGCACTACAACGGGCAGGGCAACTACCTGCCCGATTCGCCGGGCCAGCGTAAGGCCCCCTGTTCACTCGCCCCATGGCAGCTCCAGCCCAAAGTCTCTCCGGCCGGCGACGTGCCCACGTGCACCGCTCACCAGCGAAGAAGCCCCTCACGCTGCACCGCCATCGCCGTTCGCGCGCGTCTCCAGGAGTCGAGCGAGCCGATTCGCGGCGTCCGGCCAGCCCGCCAGCCTCACCACCCCGCGCCCGTCCTCGTTCGTCCAGGCGACAGCCCGTACGACGGACAGCTCGAAGCCCACGCCCAGGAGCGCCCCGTTCAGCCGGTCCGCAGCCTCCCGTGCCTCACGCCACCCAGCGATGTAGTCGACGCTGGACACCCACAGGCCGGAGTCCGCGCCCGCCACGTCGAGACCGTCGCTCAGCCAACCTTCACCCGAGCCAGTCACCTTGCCCACCTCTGCCCTGATCTAGGTAACGGATCATCAACTTCTGTGGACCGGGGCCGAAACGCAGCACGACGGCCCCGGTACCATCAGGCACCGGGAACCGCCGTGTTCCCAGCCGGGCCACCCTTCGCTTTCCAGGGCTGACGGGGTGGCCCGGCCTATATCGGGATGTGAAGCGCGGCCCCTCACTCGGGAGGGGAGTCTCCGGATGTCCGAGAGGTCGCGCCCCTTCGGCCGGAATGGTCAAACTCCGGCCAGTGACCGGGTCGCCGCCCGCTCCCGATCGCGAGGGAGCAGAGCAGGGTGGCGACCCGGCGTCTGTCAGGCTGAGTACTCGACCCAGAGCCGATCGAGGTCCAGGCGAGCCCATACCGTCTTGCCGCTGCCCTTGAGCCCTGGTGACCACCAGACGGCATCGGCCAAGCGCTGAACGATCAGCAGCCCGCGCCCCCGATCCGGCAACAGTGCCTCGATGAAGTCACCTGCCAGCTCCGGCGAGATGAACTCACCCGCCGGAAGGTCGGGCGGAGTCGAATCTTCATCCGAGACGCCGATCCCCAGCAGTCCGGGCCAGTTCATGAGCCACGCGTCGATACGCCGCCCGGCACCGGGCGTCGCCAGATGGTCATCCGGTACTGCGTGGTGGACGACGTTGCCGACCAGCTCCGACACAATGAGCCGCGCGTCGTCGACCGCGTACGCCAGCCCCCAGTTCTGGAGGTAGGAGCCGACCATGTCGCGAGCGGCCTTCACGCAGTCCGGGTCCTCCGCGTAGAGCGTCAACGCCCGGAAGTGGCCGTTAGCCGGGTCGTGCATCGAGCGGCGCGGAGCGCCCGTCGTCGAGGTGTTCGCTGTGTGTTTGCTCTGCTGCACTTCCACTGCGTTCCCTCCCGAGCGCTGGCGAGCTCTCTAGCCCGCCGATCTGTGACGACCAGTGAACGGCGTAGGAGGCTCAGGCGGGAGCGTTCACATGGGGGTTCACGTGAACACCGGCAAAGGCAAAGGGGGTTCACCAATGAACCCCCTTGGGCGAGACTGCTGTGACACGATAAATACTCGCCGTCATTCTCGGGTTGGCAGGGGAGCATGAGCCGAGAGCCAAACGCGCAGTTAATCGCAGTGATGGACGAAGCGAAGGTCTCGAACAAGGGACTTGCGAAACGCATGGCGGACGAGGCCACACGGCGCGGCCTCGATCAAGGCTCAGGAACAACGCACATCTCTGTGAAGCGATGGCGAGAAGGCGCAGGCATCCGGCCGCAGACGGCGGCACTCATAGCAGACGTTCTCTCGTCAAAACTCGGGCGCCGCATCACGCCGGGCGATCTCGGGTTCTTCGACCATACCAAGTCGACGGCACCCGAGCCGATCGGCTACCCGAACGCCGTTCCGGACGTCCTGTCCGTGCTTGACGGACTCGCCCAGGAGCGCGCCGACGACCCCGCTCCGGGCCAACTGATCGTCGCCGACGCCGACCTCAGCTCGGCCGTCCTGTCGTGGATGATCGCGCGCCCCGATGGGATCCAGGCGGACAGGCCCGCTCACCAGCGAGTCGGCATGCGGGACGTTCGTGCGATCAGAGACGCGGCTGGGACCTTCATGGCTCTCGACTTCAAGTACGGCGGAGGCCACGGCCACAAGGCACTACGCCACTACTTCCGGCACGAAGTGCTGCCGCTCCTGAACGCGAGCTACAGCGAGAAGGTCGGCACCGCGTTATTCGGCGCCGCCGCCGAGGTATCCCAGTTGCTTGCGTGGACCGCGTACGATGCCGGAAATCACCGACTGGCCCACCGCTACCTGACATCTACGCTGCGCCTCACCCAGGTCACCGGCGACCGCATGTTCGGCGCTCGCATCCTCACCAACCTCAGTCACCAGGCCAATTACCTCGGCAACCATGCTCAAGCCATCCAATTGGCGCGGTCGTCTCTGGAGGGTGGACGAGGTGCGGCCACTCCCCGTGCGATGGCATTGTTCGCAGCTCACGAAGCCCGCGCTCTGGCGAACGCGGGAGACGGTCGCGGAGCCGGCCGAGCCATGAACGAAGCGGAACGCTATTTCGGGCGTGCCGACACCGTCACCGACCCCGAGTGGCTGAGCTACATGGACGCCGCCGAACTTGAAGGCGAGATTTGTCACTGCCTACGTGACCTCAAGCAGCGCCGAGAAGCCGTCGAGTACGCCCAGCGCGCCGTGGACAGCACCGACCCCAAGTACGCCCGCACACTGGGGTTCTGCCGCATGGTGCTCGCCCAAAGCCAGCTATTGCATGGTGAGTTGGAAGCCGCCGTCACCACCGCGAGCCTCGCAGTCGATGGCGGCGACTCCCTCCAGTCCACTCGCTTCCAGCGCTACGTGAGCGACTTCCAGAACGAGGTCAGCGTGCACGCGGCGAACCCGACCGTGGCAGCCTTCAACGAGAAGGTGCACGATGCGCTTGTGCGCCTGGACGAGGACGACGAGTAGCGGCTACCAGGGCCGCCAGTCCCGGGGCGCATTGTCGTTGCGCAGCCCAGCGATGCGCCGACGGTACTCGGCCGCGGTTTCCTCATTCTCTTGAACGTTCTGCATGAGCCAAGTCGTCATGCCGAATTCTTGGATGCCCCGCAGCGTCTCGTACCCGTGCCAGTCGTACAGGTCGCGTCCGTACGCAGAGACGAACTCGGCGTACTGTTCGTCGGTTTGCCATCCAAGGCTGTGGTGCTCGACGGCCGTGACCATGAGATCCCACT
This sequence comes from Streptomyces chiangmaiensis, assembly GCF_036281785.1. Taxonomy (NCBI): domain Bacteria; kingdom Bacillati; phylum Actinomycetota; class Actinomycetes; order Kitasatosporales; family Streptomycetaceae; genus Streptomyces; species Streptomyces chiangmaiensis. The sequence goes on from NZ_JAYWVC010000064.1 coordinate 8,169, forward strand.
CAGGGTGGTCGTAGCAGAAGGCCTCGAAGTCGATGAGGATCACACGCCCCTGATCGTCCACCATGAGGTTCTGCACGTGAGCATCCCCGTGCACCGGCCCCTTGGGTGTCTCGAACCGCAACTCGGCATATTTGTCATGTAGTTCCCGCCACCGCTTCCGCAGGAAGACCTTGTCGTCATCCGGGATCACGGCTCGGTCGAGCCGTAGGTGTTGCTTGTCGAAGGGGGCGAACGACGGGAGTACGAGACCATCCGGCACGGCCAGCGAGTGAAGATCCCGCAGGATGCCGCCCAGCTGCCCGTAGGTCGCCTTGCGGCCGCCCTCGACGATCAGATGCCAAAAGGTCACGGGATGGCCATCGATCAAGAGCGGCTGCTCCAGGTCCTCGATGATGCGAGCGGCAGGGAATCCTTCCTCCGCCAGCCACCGCGACACAGCCACTTCCGTGCGGGCTTTGGGCAGCCACTCTTCCCCCCGCGCCACGCGCACGATCAACGGCACTGAGGTAACCCGGAACAGCGCGTTCTCCCCGAGACGGATCAGCTCCGCACCTCTGTCGTCGAGCCCCGCAGCCCGGCACGCGGCGGCCATCACCCGCGCAGCCCTCGCCGACGTGAACCCCTCTTGCGTTCGAGCAGCGTCAACCGCCATGCCCGTACCAGCTCCCCTAGTCGCGCGCGATCAACCAGCGCACGCCTACGGGTGACCAACCCGACGTGCACCGGACACGACCACGACCGTACCCAGGGAAGCCAGCGAGAACGACCCGCAGAGGCACGAGAAGAGCCTCTCCATCTCTTGGAGGGGCATCGCAGACTGGCGGCACATCTTCGCTGCTGTACAGCGAGGCGCTACGGTTGGCTGATGTTCGGGCTTGAGCGGATATGGCAGAAGTCTGGGCATTGGTAGGGGATGGGGGATGGCGCGTGGGGCGTCGGTAGACGCGTGGTTCAGGCCACGTGGTTCTTCACAGTGGGAGCCGTGATTGCTTGGCTCGTAGCGGCTTCACACGATTTTGAAGGGACCATCTGTTACGGCGGTGATGCCAGTGGCCTGGTCTGCGACGGCGTCGGATTCGAGGATGAGAGCGTTCTCTGGCTCGCGCCCGTGGTCATCGTTGCCTGTGCCGTCATCCGTGCGATTGCTCGACGCGCTGCGTTGAAGATCATCGCTGCTGACGTGACTGTGGGCTTCGTGCTTGGTCAGGCCGCGGCGATCGTCGCCGTCCGCGTTGGTGGCGCCGTGGTGAAGGGGCGGTTGTGGCGTAGGAGGGCCCAAGGGACGTCGACGCGTCGGCGGGCGAGGGCGATGACGGCGGGGATGTGCTTGTGGCCCTGGGCTCGTTTCTTGAGGTAGTAGGTGCGGTTGGGGCCGTCGCGGATGATGCTGGTCTGCGCGGAGAGGTAGAAAACGCGTCGTAGGCGGCGGCTGTAGCGCTGGGGCCGGTGGAGGTTGCCAGTGCGGCGCCCGGAGTCTTTGGCGACGGGGACCAGGCGGCGGCGGAGGCAAGGTGTCCGGCATCGGGGTAGGCGGCCAGGTCACCAGCCGCGACGACGAACTCCGCGCCCAGGATCGGGCCGATGCCGGGCATTGACTCGATGACGGCGGCCTGCGGGTGAGTGTGGAAGGCGTCGCTGATCCGCCGGTCGAGCTGCTTGAGGCGTTCGTCCAGGGCCAGCGCGCGCATGAGCCCCTGACCCCGCTGAAAACTCACTCGCCACTCACTCGCGATCAGCGATAGAGAACGACAAAGACCCGGACTCAGCGGGACGGACACGGCAGCTGTAGTTCGTGATCTGTATGGATCCGCGTGGGGTGCCTGTACGCATGGGTACGGCCACCAGCATCATGATCGTTTGTGAAGACAGAAGACGATGCGGTGGCCGCGCATAGCGCATGAGGGATGGCCGATGCCTTCGAGGGGCTGATGGGGCGGATCGCCGGCTGCTTCCCGCGCGACGAGTCGCGGCGGACCTATAGGCAGATGGTCGAGGGGCTGTTGACGCTGGAGGAGACGGCCAACTGCTGGACGCTGGCCGAGGTGTACAGAGCCTGGGGTCGGCTTGGCCGACCTCGAAGAACAACCTGCCCACACCCGCTACGACGTGGGACAATCGTCAAACGCCGCGTGATGCAGTGCGGGCCAGGCACTCGAGGTGGGGCCCCTAGTCACCGGCAGAGACTGCGCTCCGCGGCCGCACACAGCGTCACGGCGACCGTCTCAGTGGTCTTGCCGCGACCGGTGTACAGCAGGTCGAAGCTGTCGAAGCTGGTCAGCAGCCACAGCAGATCGGTAGCCTCACCGACCGTGACGTCCGGGTCGAGGACGTCCTGCTCCGCAAGGCGCTGCGCAAGGTGCGCCATGCCGCCGACCCGGCCCTCCTCCATGCGCCGAATGGCCTCGCCGACCGAGTCCGCGTCGAGGGCCGCCAGCGACGACAGCGCCCGCAGAACGTCGCGATGGGCCGCGTACATGCTCACGCAGCCGTGGATCGCGCCCCGCAGACCTTCCCGCGCATCTGGGCGTGCCGCCGCCTTCAGCATCTCCTCGACGCCGCCGCGGGCGAGGAGGTCCGCGGCGAGCGCCTCGAAGAGCCCAGCGCGGGTGCCGAAGACCAAATAGACGGTGGAGCGGGACACCCCAGCCCGCTTGGCGACCTTGTCGATGCCGACCGGCTCGGACGGCGCGGTGCGCAGCCGTTCGTACACGGCGTCGAGGATGCGGCGCCGCGTCTCGTCGGCGGTCTCCGCACGCAGTCGCTGTTCGTACTTCCGTGTGGCCATGCCCGGCATCCTACATTTCGCTTGACAGAATGTCTCGCCAAAGACATGCTGTCCAGTGAAATTGGCGTGAGGAGACCCATCATGCAGATGATGTTCCGCTGCAAGATCAAGCCCGATCAGGTGGAGCACAACCTGAAGCTGCTCCGCGCCGCCTTCGAGGAGTTCCAGGCGGTCAGGCCCGAGGGCCTGCGCTATGCGACGTACCAACTCGACGACGGAGTCACCTTCGTGGCCTTCGTGGAGATGGCGGGAGACCCCGGCGCGCTGCGGCAGCTGGAGGCATTTCAGCGCTATCGGTCGACCCTCGAGGAACGCTGCGAGGAGCCTCCGGTCATGACGGTGCTCCACGAGGTCGGCTCGTACGGCTTCCGTTGATCCCCATGACACGCATCACGCAGTTACGTACCGACGCACCTGACTGAGGAGAACACCATGTCCCATGCCGCACCGCTGCGGGTGGCGATCATTGCAGGCAGTACCCGTCCCGGCCGCAAAGCCGACACCGTCGCCCGCTGGATCCACAGCCTGGCCGAGCGGCGCGACGACGCGGTTTTCGAGGTCGTGGACCTCGCCGACCACGGGCTGCCACTCATCGACGAGCCGGTCCCGCCCATGGCTGGTATGTACAACAAGCCGCACACGCAGAAGTGGGCCGCGACGATCGCCTCGTTCGACGCCTTCGTCTTCGTAACCCCGGAATACAACCACTCGACCTCGGGTGCGCTGAAGAACGCGATCGACTACCTCTTCGCGGAGTGGAACGACAAGGTCGCCGGTTTCGTCAGCTACGGCTTCAACAGCGGTTTCCGCGCCGTCGAACACCTCCGGCTGGTGCTGAGCGAACTCAAGGTCGCCACCGTGCGGTCCTCCGTGGCGCTCACCATCGGCGAGGACTTCACGGGTCAGACGTACACGGAGTTCACGCCGCGCGACACTCACGAAACGTATGTCACCGCCATGCTCGACGAGGTGGTGACCTGGGGCACCGCGCTGCGGACGGTGCGCCAGGGCTGATCCGCGTCCTGCGAGACAGGCCGCTGGAAGGTTCCCCGGCCGTCCGGCGGCTGCGGCATACCGTATACCGAAACGGCGCGCACCCGCGTAGGTGAAGACGGGTGAGGCGGTGCGCTGGGAACGGCTGACTAAGGGCAGTAACAACGCGCTTCGAAGCGACCGCCCTAATCTCTTCTATCCTGTATACGTTGACCCAGAGCATGGTCGGATCGCCAAGGTGGGTGACCCCGTTCCGCTGAACGTCGACCGGAAGACTGTGCCGGAAGAACCGGGACTCGTGACTGTTTGGCCCCTTAGCATGACTGGGGTAGAGAAACGGTGGCAGTGCTCTGCGGATACTTTCCAAAGTCTCGTCGATCAAGGCATGGCGAAAGTCGGCTCCTATGATCGCAAAAATGACAGGTGGAGTATCCTCTACTTGAACCGCGGTCAACGTGAGCGTATTGAACGAGACGAGATTCGTGTCACGGGGCAAGACCCGAATGGCGTGCTTGAGCTCGAAATGAACGAGCGTCCCTTGCGTGCTGCCATGACTATCTGGAACCGATCGTCTCACAATGCTGGGTATTACGGTTCCGGCATCTTGTCCGCATTGCTCCCTGACCGCAAGTTCCCTTTCCCGAAGTCGCTCTATGCGGTCGAGGATAGCCTGCGTCTAGCCGTTGGCGATAAACCGGACGCATTGGTGATTGACTTCTTTGCCGGCTCTGGAACGACTGCTCACGCTTTGGCGCGTCTCAATCGGGAAGATGACGGCCGTCGTCGCAGCATACTTGTAACCAATAATGAGGTCTCCGTTGCCGAGGCGAAGGCTTTGCGGGAACAGGGTTTTAGCCCAGGCGACCCTGCTTGGGAAGATCTTGGAATATGTCGGCACATAACTATTCCCCGAATGCGGGCGGCTGTCACGGGTATCTCCTCGACAGGGAATCCACTAAAGGGGGAATATAAATTCGGTCAAGTATTTCCGATGAGTGACGGTCTCGATGAGAATGTCGAGTTCTTTGATCTTACCTATGAGGATGCCGCAATGGTGTCCCTCGGCCGGCGATTTGAAGCTATTGCGCCGCTGCTCTGGATGAAGGCGGGAACCAAGGGGGTGCGAATCGACAAAATAAGTGACCGGGGTTGGGAAGTGCTAGACGATGCCACTTACGGTGTCCTTTTCAATACCTCCAACTGGCCTAGCTTTGTCGAGGCGGTTGTCAAGCGCAAGTCTGAGGCTTTGCCGCTCAGTCACTTGTTCATCGTGACAGATTCCCCGGTGGAGTTTCAGCAGATCGCCGGCCGTATCGATCAGGGTATTGAGTTGGTGAGGCTGTATGCCGACTACCTTCGTACCTTCGAGATTAATACACCGCGAAGGAATCGCTCCGTGGGAGATGGGTGGCGGCGGCCTGCCGTCCCGAGGCAAAGGGACAATGAACAGACCTCTGTGCCCTAAGTAGAGGGTGTCGGGTTTGGCTGCTTGGCTGGGCTTCACCCGCTACCTGGGCGGCCAGTTCAGCGGCCGGGTGCCGGTGCGGAGCGAGTTTATTTGTGGATGGACAGCACCACCGTCCACGTCAGCCTGGACGGCAAGCGCATCAAGACCGTGCCGTCCCGGCTGAACACCGCCGACCTGGTCCGGCTGCGAGCCGACGGCGCCCGTGTGGCCGGTCCCGCCCCCGCAGGAAGGGCCCCGGGTCCGCTGGCGGCCCGATGCCCGATCGAGGTGGCCCGCACCGTGAACGCCTGTGGGGTGGTGGGCCTGGCCGGACAGCAAATCACCGTCGGCGTCCCGCTGGCCGGCCGGCGCGTGACGCTGCGGCTGGACGGGCCGCTGATGCAGGTCGTCGCTGACGGGATGCTGGTGCGGATGCCGTGTCCGATCCCGCCCCAGCGGCGTGCCTGCATCAGCGACGCCCAGCTCAGCCCTCTGCCCCCGCAGGACGCGGTGCGGGTCGGGCGCAAGGTCTCGACCCGCGGCAGTTTCCAGGTCTGCGGCCAGCAGGTTCAGGTCGGCATGGTCCATGCCCGCACCGTGGTCAGCGTCGAGGTCACCGACACCACCCTGCACGTCTTCGACCAGGACGGACACCGCCTGCGGACGGTACCCCGGACCACCAGCCTGGAGGTGACCCGCTTCAAGGCCTACGGCACGAAGAACCGCACAACAGGCTAGGAACCGGAAAGCATCAACCGACACACAACCGTCAAGCCTCATCTGAAGCTAGACAACGCAACCGAAGCAATTGCCACAGGACAACCGAATCAATCTTCTACCGTCATGAGATCTGAGCAGGTCAGCGACGGGATGCTAGTCCGGCGTCACCCAGCCCGAAATAGCTTGGGAACCGAGATTGACTCAGGCGATCACCATGCCGCTGTTCTTCGGCTCCAACGCCCTCTACCCGGTGTCCGTCATGCCCGGCTGGCTCCAGGCCATCAGCAAGGTCAACCCGCTGAGCTACCAGGTGGACGCCTTGCGCGGGCTGCTGCTCGGCACGCCGGCGCATCTGCTGCCCGACTTTGCCGTTCTGCTGGTGGCCGCCGCCCTGGGCATCACCTCCGCCTCGTCGCTGCTGGCGCGGCTGGCCCGCTGACACGGCGGTCACCTCCTCTTCCAGAACGCCATCAGATCCGCCAGGGCCCTGATGATCTCAGGACGGTCCGCCGCCTCCGCCCGGCGCAGGCTGATGAGGAGCGACAGAAGGATCATGACGACGAAGAGGCCTACGACGTAGAGGAAGAGCTGCGGAGCGGCAGCGGCCACTTGCTCCAGCACGGTCCACATAGTGCCTCCCGGACGGTACCGGCCGCTGCCTCCGAAAGGCTTCGCCACGGTGCGAAGGCCTCGACGGAGGCAGGCGGACACCTGTCATCTCGCAGCGCCCGCCGAGTGCGGAGTTCGGCGGCGCGGTGCCAGGAGGGAAGGCGGACCCCAACCGAGGAAGCCTTCCTCTACCCGGTCGGCATGGTGTGGCGCCCCTGGTGGAGCGGCTCGGCGCCACTGCCGCGTTGTCCTGTTCCGCGAGTTCGGCGGAGACGGCGTCTTCGACTGCGGCGAGTTCGGCGACCTGTGCGGCCCCGTCTCGTCGACGCTGGCGGTGCCGGGGCAGACTCCTCGTCGCCGCCTGACCAGTAGCTTCGCGATATCGACCATAACCGCGCGGGCAACCCGAACACGCGTGACCCGCACATTCGTTCACCCGTTAGGTCCTGTGGCACCCTTCCGGCCGTGCATACCGGACGCCGGCCGGGCGGGGCGACACCGACCGGCCCGGGGCGCGCTCGAGCGCCCGAGAGCATGGCGTCCGTCGGCGGAACTGACAGCCGGAGGGAGCCGTTCCTAGACTTGGTTGGGAACGGAGGCCCGGCTTCCGAAGATGTGTCCGGTGCGGGAAGGCGGTGGCGCCCATGCCCTACCTGGCTGTGAGCGCGCTGAGTCATCCGGGGCTGCTCCGCGAGCGGAACGAGGACAGCCTCGTCGTCGGACCGTGGACCCTGTGCGCCACCGTGACCGAGAATCCGCAGACCCTCGTCTTCCCGCCAGGGACGCCCCTCGTCGTCGCCGTCGCGGACGGGCTCGGCGGACACCCCGGTGGCGACGTCGCCAGTGCCCTGGTCGCGCGCCGGCTCGCGTCGATCGGCTCCGCGCTGACAGATGAGGACGCCGTTCGCGCCGCCCTGGACGCGTGCAATCGTGCCGTGTTCGAGGCCTCGGGCGGTGATGAGGCAAGCGAGCTCGCCGCCATGGGGACGACGGTCGCCGGCACTGTCGTACTGCCCGACTCGCTGCTGGCCTTCAACGTGGGTGACAGCCGGGTCTTCGCGGCCTCCCCCGACGGCCTGCAGCAGGTGAGCGTCGACGACAGCCCACCCGTCGCACCCGGACAGCGCACCACGTCTCTGGTCACCCAGTGCCTGGGCGGCAGCCTGGCCTACCGCGCCGTCCGCCCCCATGTGACGACCGTGCCCCTGGCGCCCGGCGACCGGTACCTGATCTGCACCGACGGTGTGACCGACCCGTTGACGACGGACGTGCTCGAGGAGGTGATGCGGGAGCACGACGACTGCAGGGCCGCCTTCGAGCTGTGGAAGGCCGCCATCGCGGCGGGCGGCCCCGACAACATCACGCTGGCGGTCGTTCGGCTGGCGGACGAGTAGGGAGCCCGCGCCGTCGCTGGTGCTGTGGCCGGGCGTCGCGAGCCGGGAACCTGTCCGGCCGCCTAGGGGAGATCCGGGTCCTCCTGCGGAAAGCCGTACCGCCCCTGCAACCGTACGAAGCACGCCGCGGTCACCACTCGCCGTTGCTCCAGCCCCGACGCGGTGCGCACAAAGCACACCACCTGCTCGTGCCCGCCCGGTCCGATCGGCTGCACGAGGCGGCCGGACAGCCGCAGCTGTCCGACCAGCGGTGCCGGCACGTCCGGGAAGGCGGCCGAGACGACGACGGCGTCGTACGGAGCCCGGCTCGGCACGCCACCGCTGCCGTCGCCGACCCGCAACTCCACATTCCGCACGCCCTGCCTCGTGAGATTGGCGCGCGCTCTTCGGGCGATGTCCGGCCGCATCTCGACGCTGACCACGTCGGCGGCCAGCCGCGCGAGCAGTGCGGTCTGGAACCCGAGACCGGTACCGACCTCGAGGACGTGCTCACTCCCGTCCAACTCGAGGCTCTCGATCATCATGGCGGACAGCGACGGCTGCGTGGTGACCTGCCCCTGCCCGATCGGCACGGGTACGTCACGGTAGGCGGTGGAGGCCTGACCGGCCGGGACGAACTCCTCCCTGGGCGTGGTGCGCACGGCTTCGAGCAGCCGTGCGTCGCTGATCCCGGCTGCTCTGAGGGCCCGCACGAGATCTTCGGGAACGCGGGGTACGGAGGTCACGGGCGACTCACCACACCACCAGCGTAGGCGGCCGGGGCCGCCCGGCCACGAGACGCTGCGCCCGGCTACCACAGGGAATTGATCTCGATGGCCGGTGAGAGCGAGCTGCCCTGGTGCAGGCCGCGGTCCCGGCAGACGACCCGCGCACACGTCGTGCTCGGCGGCGGGACGCGGCTCAGCGCCGGCCGCGCAGACGGTCACGTAGCTCGCGCGACCGCTGGTGCTCCGGATCCCAGTCAAGGGCCTCGCCCAGCACCGCTATGGCCTCCTCGCGCCTTCCCGCGCGGCTGAGATGACGGCCGTGGCTGAAGCATCGCGCCGCTGCGGCCTCTTTCACCCGTGGGTCCAATCCACGGGTGAGGGCAACGGCACAGGCGAGCCAGCGCAGTGCGTTGTCGTACTGTTCGGGGCGGTCCGCGGCCTTGGCGGCCGCGCAGTGGACGTCGATGAGCGCGTCGCGCACCGCGAGGTTGTCCCGATGAGCTTCGTGCACTCGGTGTGCGTGGCGGATGGCCTCCTCGTAGCGGCCCTCTGTCAGCTGCCGCCAAGCCGACTTCATCAGCGAATCGAGATCGTCCCCGGGAGGCTCGGGCCGGACGGGGACCTCTGGCTTCACGGTCTGCGCGATCTCCGCGGGCAGCATGCTCAGCACCGATTCCGCCTCGGCGATGAGTTCCTTCAGGATCCTCCGGGCCTCTTCTGTACGGCCCTGCCCCGCGAGAGCGCGGGCGGACTCCAGAGGGCCGCTATGGGGAGGGGCCTGCTTCGGCACGGATCTCGGTGTCAGACCCTCGGATGCCGATACCAGCACCGGGTCCTCTTCATCGGGGAGAGACCCGTCCTTGAAATGAGCCGCGAACAGATGTGCGCCCACGGCCAGGGTGCCGGCCGGGACCTTGTGGACCGGGAGGCCGAGCGACGCGACCGCATCCTGGACCTCGGGCTGCTGCGCCAAGTTGCCCACCAGCAGCAACTCGGTGACGTCACTCGAGCGTAGCCCGGCCTCCTCCAGCAGACGAGCAAGCCGTCCCCTGGCGGCCTTCGCGCAGGCGCCCAGCTGCGCCTCGTATTCTGCCGGCAGCCGCACGTCCGAGAGCAGCTCCCTGGCCTCGGACTGGGAGCGGGACTTGCGCGCGCGTGGTACGCCCGCCGGGGTGCGCTTTTCTTGGATGTGCTCGATGGCCTTCACCAGCGCGGCGGAGCGGCGGGGGTCGGTCAGCAGCTCCGACGGGTCGCCGCCCTCATTCTGCAGCGTGCGGACGGCGTGTTGGATGAGGAAGCGAGTGAGCGCACGGCCACTCGGCTCATAGGCGCTCTCCTGTGCCAGAGTGCGGTAGACCCCGCGGGTGCCGCGTACGACGGCTGTCTCGCAGCCGCTGTACCCCATGGAGAGCACCAGGGCGGTGGACTTTCCCGTTCCTCCGGTGTGCGCGACGGTGGCCGCCATCGCGTCACTGAGCATGCGTACGCGGGGCAGGCCTGCCGCCGCGGCTGCTGCACGCAGCGCCGTGCGGCTGCGCGAGTCGTACCGCGCCGGGACGCTGAGCACCGTGCTTATCTCGCCGGGGTCGGCTGCGGGGTCGGCCCACTCGCGCACCGTGCGCAGGGCCTCGGTGACCCGTTCGTGTGTGGTGGCCTTCCGTTTGGCGCCGTTGTCGAAGTGCAGGTATTCGCCAGTGCCCAGTGCCTCCTTGAGGGTCGGGAAGGTGAGCGTCGAACTCGGAGAAGGCAAAGGAAGCGGCCAGCGTGGGCCGTCCAGTGTGCGCTGGGTGGCCGCGCCGCCACGGGCCCAGGCAGCGCGCAGCGCGGTGGCACCGACGTCGATGCCGAGGTGGAGCTGTGTCATTGGCCCTCCATGGGCGTGCGCTTTCCCTTGCCTCTGCCGTCTGCCCTCCTCTCTGTGTCGTCAGTCGAAGCGGAGCAGACCGCCGTGGTCCTCGCGACCGTCGACAATCTCCACGTCCCGGTCCCGGAAGGCTCGGCCGATGAGGCTGTTGAGGTGCATGGACTGCTGCTCGGCCAGAGCCCGATTGCCGCTGTGGTAGCTGCTCTGCAGCTTGCTGACGGACTCCTGGATCTCCCGGGCGAGGGCCGGGGCGGCTGAGTTGGTCGCCTGCTCTGCCAGCACCAGTTGCGAGGCGAGGCCGGAGCTGTACAAGTCCTTGCGCAACACGTTGATCATGCGCCCGCATTCGGCGTCGTCGGAGAAGTCCTTGGCGCGCGCGGCCTGCTCCAGGTCGCGGCGGATCTTCATGGCCTGGGTGGAGTCCATGTACTGCCCGTGCTCCTTCAGGAAACGCTTGACCTCTGCGACCGTGATCTCCAGTTCCTCGCGGACGTCGACCTCCCCCGGGTCTATGGGGTGGGCTTGCGGGGCCGGGGTGCGGTGGGTGTCGGTCCGCAGGGCCGCAGACTGCACCATGTCCGTGCCGGGCACGGCGATCCGTACGGTGACGATCCGGTCGGCGTCGTAGTTGAAGGTGACCTCCACCCGGCTGTCGACGTCGATCTCGCTGGGCAGGTCGAACTCCACTACGCCTTGTTCGTGGTTCTTGCTCGCCACGTTCGAGTCGCCCTCGTAGACGGGTACCCGAATCCGTCGCCCGTCGGTCGCCTGGAAGGTACGGGTCATCGGCTCGGGCAGCGGGTAGGAGGTGCCGCGCGGGATGATGGGGATGAAGACGTCCTGCTGGTTGCCGCGCACTGCACCGATACCCAGTGACATTCCCGTCACTTCGTAGATCTGCGGGGCCGACTGAGTGGGTGCCGCCCCCGCCAGGGAAGTTCCGCAATTGGAGCACCGCTGTGCGTCTTCCTCGTTGGTCCGCTTGCACTCGGAGTTGGGGCACTCGATGCCTTCCGTGGTGCCGGCCAGGATGGCCGCGCCGAGGGCTACGCATTCCATGGGGTTCACGTCGCGACGCACCTTCTGCGCGCCGAACTCGGCTTCCACGGTCTTGTAGACCTGCGGGACCAGGGTGGAGCCGCCGACCAGCAGCACGTCGGTGATGTCTTCCTTGGTCAGGCCCTGGTCGGCGAGGGCGCCACGCACCAGATCCATGGTCCGTTCGACGAGCGGGTTCACCAGGCGGTTGAACTCCCCGAGCGAGATGGCGGTCTCCACGTCTCCCAGTCCTCCGTCGGGGAACTTGAAGGCGCCGGGGATGATGATGTCCTGCTCGTCCTCGCTCGAGACGGCCTGGCTCAGGGCGCGCTTGACCTCCTCCGCCTTGCGCTTGACCTGCAGCCGCAAGTGCTTGTTCGCTGCCGCGGTGGGACCGGCTTCGGCGGCGATCTCTGCCATGACGAGGTCCACGATCTTGTTGTCGAAGTCGTCCCCACCGAGCCAGTTGTCGCCGACGAAGTGCAGCACCTGGAAGTGGGAGCGGCCGGTCTTGTCTCTGGTCATCTGCAGGATCGAGATGTCGAAGGTGCCGCCGCCCAGATCGTAGACGAGGACCCGCTTGCGCTCCTGCTCGGACAGTTCGAGGCCGAAAGCGATGGCGGCCGCGGTCGGTTCGTCGATGATCTTCTTGACTACGAGTCCTGCCTTCTGGCCGGCTTCGCGGGTGGCCGCACGCTGTGCGTCACGGAAATAGGCGGGGACGGTGACGACGGCGTGGGTGATCTCCTCGCCCAGCGCGCGCTCGGCGTCGCGCTTGAGCTTCTCCAGGATGATTCGCGAGATCTCGGCGGGCGTACACGTCTCGCCGCCGAGCACGACGTGCACGCGCGGGTCGTCGCCCTCGCCCGTGACGACCTCGTAGTTGAGTCGGCCGGCGGCCTCCTTGACCACGGGGTCGGCGAAGTCCCGGCCCATGAGACGTTTGACGGAGAAGATGGTGTCCGTGGGCTGCAGTTCCGCGTAGTTGACTGCGGCGCGGCCGACCAGCTGCCTGACCTTCCCCCCGGCCCCTTTGCGGATGCCGACGACCGAGGGGGTGAGGGTCTCTCCGTCGGAGTTGGTGAGGATCTTCGCAACGCTGCGGCCGCTCTCGTAGCGGCTCACGGCGCTATTGGTGGTGCCCAGGTCGATCCCGATGGCCTTCATTGCTGCTCCCTTTGCTCGCTGCTGACGGTTGGGCTGCTATTCGCTCTGCTGCGGGACAGCGACGACTACCCGTGCTGGGCGCAGGAGGCGACCGCCGAACCGGTATCCGCGCTCGAGGACCTCGACCACCTCCTCCTCACCCGCGCCCGATACAGCGCGGGTCTCGGCGACCTCGTAGGTCGTCGGTTCGCAGATGTCGCCGGGGGCGCCGAAGGGCTCCAGGTCGTGCTTCGTGCAGGCGTCCTCGAGCAGCCGGGCGACGAGACGGAGGCTCTTGAGCTGGCGTTCGAGGGTCGGCGGCGGGCCGGCGGCCAACAGCCGGTCCAGCGCGTCCAGAACCGGGATGAGATCCCCGGCGAAACGGCTTGTCTCCTCGACCTGTGTGTTGTATGCAGCCCAGCCGGAGGCATCGGCGTATGAGCTCATCGTGGCCCCTTCTTCGGTTCCGGCGCTGTGGGGTAGGGGGTCGTTCCGTCGTCGAAGCGGGCCAATTGCTCGGCCAGGCCCGGCAGACCCAGAGCCTCGGGTCCGGCGAAATCCCACTCGACTTGCGGGTTCTCCGGTGGCGGCAGCGGGACTCCGTCAAGCTCGTCTTCCAGCGGGCCGACAAGCTCCTCGGTGACGGCAAGGCTGCGTGCCACCTGAGCGGGTTCCCCCGGTTCGGCCAGCTCCCTTTCGGTCTGGCGCAGCGCCTCCCGCAGTGCTTCGCGCAGGTCTACGGGGAAGAACAACAGGTCGGCCAGGAGCCTGGTATCAAGACTGCGCAACTGACGGTGGGCGTTCTGGCCCTCCGGGGACATCAGGCCGGCCTGCATCAGCTCGAAGCTGGCGTCCTTCATGTCCGCGTGCGACGTGTGCGGGTTCACCCCGGCGGGGGCCAGGACGTCGTACGGGAACGAGCCGTCCGGCCACGGTACGTTCGGGTCTTTGATCATCGGATTCCTCGTGAGGCTGGGACTGCCGGCTACTCGTGGGTGGTGGTGTCGGGGGCGTGGCGGGTCAACCACGCGTCGAGGGAGCGTTCGAGTGCAGCTCTGGCGGCTGTGTCCTGAGGGGCATACCGGGCCGCGCGCACGGCCTTGTCGAGTCCGGCGGTGATGTCGCCACTCTGCAGTGCAGCGGCGGAGGCCGCGACGAGTGCTCCTGCGAGGGCGCGTGCGTCCTCGCCTGAGTCCTCGAGCTCGCCGGTTACCTCATCCATACGGGTGCGCATCTCCGGGACGCTGAGACCGTTGAGGAGGATCGTCTCAACGTCCCTCACGATCTCGGTGAGGGTGGCGATGAAACGGGAGTTGGTCGGCTGATGGCGGAGCCCCTCGTGCAGGAGCCGGTAGGCCTCTCGCAGGGTTCGCATCCGCCCGACGGAGTCGCCTGCGGGGATCCGCTCGGACATTCCGAAGACCAGGGAGCGTACGAGGCTGTTCCGGGGATAAACAGCCTCCGGATTGAGCTCGAGCGCACGGCGCAGGTCGGCCTCGCCGGCCGCGAGGTCCCGCGGAATTCCGTAGTCGGTGCAGGTGAAACCCCGCCACACTCCTCGGGTGGCGAGCAACTGAGCCTGCTTCGCCACGAGACGCTCTCGATCCTCGCTCGCGAGGGGGCGAAGAAGCTCGCTTGCGCCGCCGACCAGGGCAACGGCCTGGTCCAGTTTGGCACCCACCTCCGTACCCGCGGCGCCGGCCAGGGTGTTGGCCCGGCCCAATACGGTCTTCAGAATCGCGCTCTTGGTGCGCACACCCATTTTCACCGCGTCGGCCGCGCGCAGGCCCTCACGCCAGTGCACCAGCGCCTCGGAAACCGCGTCCGGCCCGTCGGCGGTGAGTGCTGCCCTTGCGCATGCGAGCCGGGCCCGTACGACCAGGTCCGCGGTATCACGCAACAGGCGGGCGCGGCGCTGGGGGAGCAGCGTGTAGACGGGGTCGCGCTCAAGGAACTCGGCGCAGTGCGGGCACGCTTCGGTGTGGCCGGCCTCGCCACGCGCCTCTTCGGGACAGTCCTCGGGCAGCCCTCTCAGGTCTGCGGGATCCACCGACAGGACGCAGAGCGCGGCCTCGAAGCGCTGGTGCCCGTAAAGCGTGAATGCGTCGGCGAGTGACGAGAACGCCCAGCGCACGCCTTGCAGGGCCTGGCCGCTCGGGCCGCCGCGCGCAGCTTCCCGCTCGAGGCCGGCCACCGTGCCCGCCAGCTGCAACTCGAGCCCCATCGTCCGGACGTACTCCGGACCGGCAGCGATGGTGTCGGATGACCCGTCTGCCAGGGGGAGCCCGCCGATCTCGCTCAACTCACGGGCGCCGTCCAGCTCGACCTCGAAGGTGGAGACCAGTTCGCGGTAATCCTCAGCCTGGGCTTCGCGGCCCTCCGCTGCGTGCCGCTCGGCGTAGCCGGCGAGCTCTTCGGTGAGCCGGCGGCTGAGGACCCAACGCAGCTGCGTGACGTCCTCGGGGGCAACGGGGCGCCGGTAGCAGTCCGTCCGGGCCTCGCTCCAGCGGTTCCAATGCCCGTCGCTGCTCAGTGCCGCCGCCCACAGCGGCATGGCTTTGTGCCAAGCGGTCACCGCCTGTTCCCAGGCGCCTCCCTCCTCGTACTCGATGGCCTGCCAGCGCCGGGCGACCGCCGCAGCATGGACCGTTTCCATGCCGCCCGGATTCTCTTCCAGTTGCTCGCCCCACAGCTCGAGTGCCTCGTCCCTGCCGTGCGCCAGCAGGCGGAGCAGCGGGGCATCCTCTGGGAGTTCGGCGCACAGGTGCTCGAGGAGGTCGGCGGCGTCGGTCGGCTCGAGCTCAGCGAGTCGGGAGCGCAGCTTCCTGGGGTGGCGTACCTGATACAGCAGCGCGTCTATCTCCAGCCGGGTCGCCGGGCGGCGCAGCTTCTCCCACGCGTCGTGCTGCTGCCCCGTCATGCCGCCGCGCTCCATGAGCACGAACGGCGCGTCCTGGATCTCGTCGATGCTGGACGCCGAGGTGACGCCCACGTCCTGCAGCGCGCTGTAGGGGAACGCGTCCTCGCCGAGTGCGTAGGGGTCGGCCACCAGCGCCTGCGTGGCCAGGCCGTCCGCCCAGGCGATTGCGTCCAGCAGCTTCCGGGTTCGGCGGCGGCGCTCTTCTGCCTCGGTCATCGCATCTCCCGCTTGCTCGTACAAGGCCAGGGCTGCGCCCCACTGCCCGGCGGCCTCCAGGGCACGGCCGCGGGCGTAAGCACCACGAGCATCGGCGTCGCGCCGCCCGGCGCAGCGGCCGAACTCCACGGCGGCGCTGGGCCAGTCACCGGCGAGCTCCGCTTCGCGGGCGCGGGCGTAGGCGACGATGGCGGATGCGTCTTGGTACTCGGCGAGCTGGGCGGCCTCGTACACCGCGTCCGTCCAGCGGCCACGGGCCTCGGCGCAGTGCGCGCGCGCGTAGCGGGCGCGCGAGCCGGCGTCCTCGAAGTCGGGTGGCAGCGCTGCATACCCGTCGGCGATGGTGGCCCAGTGCTCGGCCTCGCCCGAGGCCGCCCCTCGGACGCGCTGCTCGGCGTCCCTGGCACTGGCATAGCGTGCGCGGTCGGCCGAGTCCCGGTGGTCGCCGGGGAGCTGGGCGTAGGCTTCCACTGCCCGATTCCACTCGCCGGCCGCCTCGTGTCGGCGGGCGCGCGCGTAGTGGTACAGGCGCCGGGTGGCTTCCGCTGGTTCCGGGGCCTGGTAGGCGTCGGCCGCTTCCGCGTAGTGTGCGAGGGCTGCAGCCCAGTCGCCGCGCTGCTCGGCCTGGCCGCCGCGGGCCTTCTCCCGTAGTGCGGTGGCGGCACCACCGCGGTCGCCGTCAGCCGGATCGGCAAGGAAGTTGAGGACGCTGCTCCAGTCGCCGTGTCCTTCGGCGATACGGGCCCGGGCGTACCGGCGGCGCGCACCGACATCGCCGTGCTCGGCCTCGTCGGGCAGGCCACCGAAGCCGTGGATGACGCCCTCCCAGTCGCCACCCGCATCGGCGGCGCGGCCGCGCGCGTACCTCAGCCGCCGGCCGGTGTCCAGGAGGTGACCGGGCAGCCCTGCGTACAGGTCCGCCGCTTGTGACCAGTCCCCGGCTTGTTCGGCCAGGCGTGCACGGACGTAGACGAGCCGGCGGTCGGCATCCCCGTGCCCGGAGCAGGTCTCGTACGTGCCTGCCGCCTGCTGCCACTGGGCGTCCTGCTCGGCGAGGCGGCCGGCGCAGTACGCGGCGCTCCTCGCGGCCTCCGGGTCCGTCGCGGTCAGCCTGCCGAACAGGCCCTGCGCCGTGGCCCAGTCGCATCGCCCGGCGGCGTCCTCGGCGTCCTCTCGTATCCGGGTGCTGACCTCGTCCAGCCAGGGCTGGGCGTCCTCGCCACGTGCGGCGAGCCCGAGCAGGTGATCGAGCGCGGTCGTCCACTCCGCGACGTCGATGGCCGAGCGGGCTCGGGAGAGAAGGAGGCGAGCGGGGCTGTCGGCGAGCTCTCCCGCCCGTTCGAAGCACTCCGCCGCGTGCGCCCACTCGTCCCGGTCGGTGGCCAGTCGCCCGCGGGCGTAGGAGGCGTGGGCCGTCCACGAGGGATCGGCTTCCCCTGCAGCGAGTGCGCAGGCGTCTGTGAAGTGTTCAGCTGCCGCTTCCCACTTGTGGTCCGCCGCTGCCGCACGGCCCGCTGAGTAAGCTGCGCGAGCCCGTGCGTCCGCGAACCCGCCCGCCTTTGCATGGAGCCTGCCGGCCTCAGACCAGTCGCCGGCTTCCTCGCTCGCACGCGCGCGGCAGTAGTCCATCGCGGTGGCAGCTTCCGGGAACTGGTCCGGTGTGAGCGTGAGTGCCTTCACTTCCGCATACGCGTCGGCCGCCGACGCCCAGGCGCCCTCGGCACAGCGCCGCTCGGCCAGGTCTGTCGCGTTGCGCAGCCGTACCGCACGGATTTCCTGCATCAGGTGCTCGCGCAGTTCGGGCAGCCACTGGTCGGAGAGCGTGCCGAGCAGCTCCTCGGCGCGGTCCGCGTCACCGCTGACGGCCAGGGCCTCGCAGACCCCGGCCACCACTGGCCAGTCCCGCTCGCGGCAGGCCTCGGCGTGCAGCGCGCGGCACACCGAGTCGGTGTGATCGCGGGCTATGCGCTCCACTCGCGGCCAGTCGCCGGCATCTCGCAAGTGGTACAGGGCCGTGAGGATCGTGTCCATGCGGACGTTGCCCTCGCGCTCGTATTCGTCCAGAGCCTGTGCACCGCCGCGCAGCGGATCCTCGACGGTTACGGTCTCCCCGCGCTTCAGCGGGCGGCGAGCCTTGAACAACCAACCCTGCCGGTGGGACTCGTGGAGGAACAGCACGGGCGTGCTCCACTCGACGGTGGTGTGGTCCGGCACCGCGGAGATGGCGATCCGTGCGGCCGTCACCGCTTCGTCCACCGTCCTGTTCTCCAGCAGCTTCGCCATGAGTTCGGGGCTGAATCGGGCGGCAGCGCGGTCGCTGATGGGACCGCGCATGGCAGCGACTGCGGGCACACCGCGCGCCACCAGATCCTGGGCGAGTCCGGCGTGGGGATCCGCAGCGGCCGTCACGGCACCCGAGCACAGATTCAGGACCGCCAGCCGCAGCCGACCGGACTGGCTGAGGCTGCTCGCCAGCACGTGCGCGGGAATACTGTGGGGCTTGCCCTCCGGCGTCTGCAGAAAGACGGCGCCGACACGCTCCTCAGCGTCGAAGGTGCCGTGGGCAGCCAGGACGAGCGCACTCGGTCTCTCACCGCCTTCCTCCAGAGCGCGCACGAGATCTTCGCGTACGGCGGGGACGCGGCACGTTTCGGCGGCCAGATCCGGCAGGTTCTCCAGCCCGGCCACCTCAGCCTCCGCATCGATCGGCACCATTCCCTCGCCGGTTCCCGAAGACACGGCGATCACCACACGCACCTTGTCCGGGAGGTCCTGCGGATGCGGGGAGCGAGCGGTGCCGATTCCTGTACCAAGAGTCCGTACGAGCGAGAGATCCGGATTGAGCGCCATCCGGCCGCCCACCTTTCCGGGGGGCGAGGTGAGCACCTCGATGGGCAGCTCCTGCAGCTCGGGAGGGAGGTCGAAGCGGAGTCGCAGGCGCATGCCCCGGTTCTGCGCCTGTTCCAGCGCCTCCTTGAAGCATTGGCTCAGCGGTTCGGGAAACAGTAGTTCGTACAGACGGCGCCCCAGTTCTGGTACGGCCCTTTCCACCCTGGTCCTGCCGCGCGGCAGGTTCCCCAACTCGACGCCGATCAGCCGGTCCAGCTCGGTCCGCAACCGCGCCGACTCGCCTTCCTCGCACACGAGCATGCCGACGGCGCAGGCCGAGCCGGACGCCAGCGCCAGGTACCTGCCCGGCGCGGTGCGGCGGATGCGGATACGGAGCTCTTCGTAGCGCTGCACGGTCTGTCATCGCCTCCTGTACGTCGGGAGCCCTGCGAGGCGGAAAGCCTCGGCCAGCGCTTCGTTGTTCATCGAGACCGTCCGGTGCAGGTCGGCAACTCCCTTGTTGTGCGGGAAGTCGCGGCGCAGTGCCTCGGCGTATTCGAAGGCATCCGCCTGCCGCTGCAGCAACCCGCCGATGTCCTTGCATCGCGCGGCAATCTCCACCTGGGCGCTCAACAACTGGCCCAGGTTCAGCCGGATCAGAGCCGAATGCGGATTGAGCTCGGCGGCTCGGCGTACGTCCGCCACGCACCGGTCCAAACGGTCCCGCACGGTGCGAGGCGAGAGGCCCGTGTCCGCGAGGAGCGTGTTCGCCTTGCGGACACCACGCTGGTTGAGCGCCGAGCCCAGCCGTCCGCGCACCCGCTCAGCCGGTGCGTGGCTGCCGAGCACGTTCATGGCCAGGTCCAGGACAGCGACCACTCCGTCTTCGTCCTTGGCACGCTGCAGCGCGTCTGCACGGCCCAGGGCCACTCTCGCGACCTCCTCGCCGATCTCGTGCCCGGCAGCAGCGCTGTCCGCGAGGCCGAGTGCCCGCTGCCAGGCCGCACGCGCAACGCCCAGCTCCGGCGGCTGCTCTCGCAAGGCCTCGGTGCCCACCTTCAGGAGGATCCCGCCTGCCTGTGCCACCGCGTCGGCCGCCAACCGCCGCTGGCGGTCGTGCAGTCCGGCGTACCCGGGGTGCAGCTCGTCGAAGGCACGGCAGCTCTTCTTGCAGAGCCGAGGCTCGCCCTGAGTGGCCCACGTGGTGATCGACGATCTGAGGGTGGCGGATGACGGTCCGTTTGCGCCCTTGCGTCTGACCTCTTCCAGGCCGGACCTGCGGCATTCGGGACAACGCAGGTCGGCGAGAGTGTCGAGGGCTGCGGCGTAGGCGCCCGACTCCGACTGCACGGCGGCCAGCCCCAATGCGGAGAAATGGGACAGCAGTTCCCGGAAATCATCCGGAACCAACTCGCGCTCGACCGCGGCGACATGGGCGCCGAAGTCCGAGCACATCCCTAATTCGGCCAGGCCGAGCGGGCCGCAGGCGAACGCACGACCGCGTACACGGAAACCGCCGATCCGAGAGAGGGACTCAGCGGCGAGGGCCTCGCGCTGGAACAGCATCGGCAACGGGGATCCCTGGGGGGAGGTTTCGGGCAACTGCCCTGCAAGGTAGGATTTCAGAGCCTGTGCAACCTTGATTCGCTCTGTGTCCGGGACAGACTTCCCATATCGGTGTTCGGCATCCTCCAGGAATTCCGCCCAGGCCTCTCTGCTCGCCAGTGCAGCACCCCACGCTGCCAGGCACTGTCGCCAGGCGGTGTCCGCCTCGGCTTCAGGAAGACCGCCGTCCAAGAGCGTGCCGAGAAGCGCCAGGCCGATGGTGCGTGCCGTGCGCGGATCGCTCGGGTTCGCTCGCCAGGTATGCAGCAGCTCCTCTCGCGCCTGCCTGGTATGCCCGCCGAGGTGGAGGAGTACAGCGGCTTCGAGGCCCCCTGCCGGACTGACCTCCGTGAGGGTCGACTGCTCGACCACCAGGGTCCAGTCCGGAGCCTTGATCTCGCCGGCGGGACCGGAGGAGTCGCCGAGAGCGAGCAGCGCCGCACCGAGCTGGACCTTGCGGGCTCGCAGTTCGCGTTCGCGGCGCACACGCGGGTCTTCGTCGGAGTTCCCACGATCGATTCCTGCGGCGACCGACTGCCAGTGGCCGAGCGCGGAGGGCGGCGCTCCCTGCGGGTTCCCTGCGCGGTACAGGGCCTCACCGAGCAGCGTGTCACACCCCGGTCCCCCGGGGTGCGGGAGCAGGGCGTCGCCCGCGCCGGCCCAGTCCCCGGCACGGATGCGGACCGCCGCGAGTGAGGTTGCCGCCCGACCGGTCAGCTCCGTGTCACCGGCGCGGTCAGCGGCGTCGACAAGAGCCGCCAGCTCGGCGGTGGCCGCAGCGGTTCCACCCTCCGACTCGATGCGAGCGAGTGCGAGGGCGTAGCGGGCGCGTAACTCGCCGGGCTGCGTACGTAGCACGCGCCGCCACAGGGCCTCGGCCTGACGCCGGTGTCCGTCTCGGTACTCGAGCAGGCCGAGGTGGCGCAGGACGCGCACATCCGTCGGGCGCAGCTCGCATGCTGCTTGGAGGTGCTCTCTTACCCGTTGTGAGCGTTCCTGCTCCTGAGCGGGGCCGGCGGACTCCGCGTACCCGGTGGACTCCTTCACCGCTGCGTACAGATGCAGCTCCACGAGTTCGTCGTCGAAGTGCCCGTCCTGCATGTCTCGGTCGTCCAGGCACTGCACCGCCCCGGCGAAATCCTTACGGCGCAGGCGGTCCCAGGCCTGGGCGTAAAGCGCATGGGCAACGAGACTGCTCGTGCGCGGGTCCTCCGGATGCCGACGGTGGAGGGCGCGCCACATGCGGGTGCATTCGTCGAAGCGGCCGAGACGGTAGGCCAGAGCGCCGTGTCGGTAGAGGGCGCCGTCGGGAGCGCGGTCGCCGTCCAGGGCCAGCGCGCGGGCGTAGGCTTGCAGGGCATCTGCGGCCTCGCCCGTGCCTTCCAAGGCGAGGGCCAGGACGCGGTGGGGCACTCCGAGCCCAACCACGCTGTCGGCTGCTCCGGGGTCCGCCAGCAGCTCTTTCGCCCCGGCCCAGTCACCCGCCTGGAGTTGCAGCAGCGCCAGCACCAGCCGCGTCTCAAGGGGCGGTTCGGAACCTACTGCCACCAGGAGGTCGGCCCGCGCCGCTACTGGATCGCCCCGGAGCAGCCGGACATAGGCGCGCTGTACAAGGGCGCGCGGCTCGCCCGGGTTTCGGGCAAGGACATGGGTGAAGTACGCGTCGGCTGAGAGATGCTGACTGCTGTGGGCGGCTGCGCACCCAGCCCAGTAGAGGCCGGCTGGATCACCGGGGCACAAGGTCATGGCCTGCCCGAAGTGCAGCTGCGCGATGTCGTACTGGCCCGAGTGCAGGCACAACCGTCCGAGACCGATCTGCGCCGTTGCCGCGACGCCGGCCTCGGGGCTGTCTGCCGAGGGAGCGTGACGTGTGGCCTGCTTGAAGGCCTCCTCATAGGCGACCATCGCACCGCCCTGGTCACCGCGGGCCAAGGCGTCCTCGGCCCGCACGAGCTCGCGCCGCGCGCGGCGGAGTGTGATCTGGAGCATCGCCCTGCGACCTCCTGTTCCCGTCGTAGAGTCGCCGACGAGTCCGTCTACTGTCGGGTGTCGTCAGGCGCGGGACGCCAACAGGCCAGGTTCTTGTCGTACCGCACCGGGCCGGTGCGGAACGCTGACAGATCGAGCCCGACCAGCTGTCGGTAGGCCTCAGGAGGAAGGTCGGCTTCGAGCACCACTTGCAGTCCGCTGTCCCAGTCCTGCAGCACCAGGGGAGCAGTGACCGATGCCGGTATGGAGGTCTCGTCGGCCGGCGCCCGATTGCGGCCGGGGACCAGGCGCTCGACGAGCCGCTTGATTCCTCGGTAGGAGTCCCCTGCCGCCTCTCCGGCGAGTCCGTCGAGGAAGGCTTGCAGTGGGAGAGCAGCCAGGACGAGCCAGGCGATGTCGCCGAAGTCACGGGCGTGGTGGGTATGACGCACGGCTGTGACAAATCCGAGCTGCTCGCACCGATCGCGGAGGTCGCTCGCCGCCTTGCTGTCGACTTCGTTTCGAAGGAGCAACTCGATGTGAGTCAGAGGCTCGTTGATAGCCGGGCTCCCGTTCACCAGTACGCAACCCCACCCCGTGTTCGTGTTCGGCACCACCCGTGCCGAAGATGCCCACTCCTGTCACCAAACGCGCGGAGCACAGATAACGACGCCGGGCGTACGGTGCCGGTTTCAGAGTAGACAGGCAGGGCTCATCAAAATCATCAACTCTCCATATTTCCCCACACATTGCGTACGGCAACAACACAAGACCGGCCCGCTGTCGGCACGCTGAAGTTCGGCTTGCCGAGCCGGCCCCGACGCCCACCTGCGCGGGGTGGCGCGCCCGAACCTCAGCGCACCGCCCCACCGCCACTAACGTTGTGAGTCGAGTTCAATCGCCGGGCAGTGGTCCATCACCATGTCCAGGCCGGCCTCGCGGGTGCGGTCGTACGCCTGCTCGTCGATGACACCCAGCTGGAACCAGACGGCCTTGGCGCCCATCGCGACGGCCTCGTCGGCGACCGGACCCGCCAGGTCGCTGTTGACGAAGACGTCGACGACGTCAACAGGGAACGGGATGGCGTCCAGCGACGGGTAGCCCTGCTCGCCGTGGACCGTCTCCGCCTTCGGGTGGACCGGCACGATGCGCTTTCCGAAGCTCTGGAGCACGGCGGCGACCCGGTAGGCCGGACGGTTCTGGTTCGTGGACAGGCCCACGACGGCCCAGGTGTCGCCCAGCTCGTTGAGGATCTTGCGGATCGTTGCTGCGTCGCCGTACACGGCCGGTCTCCTTCGACGTCCCCGGCGCGGCATTTCCGCGCCCGCTGCTGTGAGGGCAACATCGGCCCCGGCGCGGGGATTCCCCCGAAGCCGCGGGAGCGGAGGCAGGACAGCGGTCCGTGACCTGATGGGGTACGTGTGTCCGGAACACTGCCCGCTTCCCGGCGTCGGGGCGCTCGCCCGCCTACGCTCACCCCGTGCTCCGTATCATCGACGCCCGCGACGGCGAGCCCACCGAGGTCCGTCCGGGTCTGATCCGCGTCCACGCGCATGTGACCGGCGCCGACACCACGGCCCTGCGGGTGCTGCTGGTGGCCGACGTGCTGGCCAGGGCCCTGGAACTCGGCGGTACACCCGTCGTCACGGTCGCCGCCCCGACCACCGCGCTCCGGGCACGCGCCGACGACCTCGGTATCCGCCCCGCCGAGCCCGACGCCCCTGGGGTCGGACGCGTGCTGCACGTTGTCGGGGCGCAGGACGCCGCACCCGACGGGGTGCGCGTCGAGGTCGCCCCGGCGACCGGACCCGTCGGCGCCTCCGTCCCGGCCTCGGCCGTACGCCTCGCTCTGCTCGCCCACCGGCGTCGGCATCCCGTGGACCTCGGCGCGGCGGTTCTGGCAGAGGCGCGGGACACGCTCGTCCGCTGGCGCAAGGCCGTCGCCGGCTGGGCGACCCGGCCCTCCCGACCCATCCCCGCACAGGTACGGGACCAATTGCGCGCCGCCTGGGAGGACGACCTCGACGTACCGGCCGTCCTGGCGGCGCTGCGTCGCGTGGAGGAGGCCGACGAGATGCCGGACGGGGCACGCTTCGAGGCATACGCCTACGCCGACCGGCTGCTCGGCCTGGAGCTCACCCGCGAGATCGGGGCCTCGACATGATCGCGCACTCCGGGGAAGGCCCGCTGCACAGACTCGTGGTGCTGCGGCACGCCAAGTCCGCCTGGCCCGTCGGTGTGTCCGACCACGAACGGCCACTCGCGCCGCGCGGCCGCCGCGACGCGCCGGCGGCCGGGCGCGCGCTCGCCGAGTCCGACTGGCTGCCCGACCTCGTCCTGTGCTCCACCGCCGTCCGTGCCCGCCAGACGTGGGAGCTGGCCTCGGCCCAGTGGGGCACCCCGCCCGCCGTGCGGCTCGACCCGCGGCTGTACGCCGCCGACGTGCCCGAGCTGCTCGAGAGCGTGCACCAAGTGCCCACCGAGGTGCAGACCTTGCTGCTCATCGGTCACAATCCGGGGCTCGCGGAACTGATTCTCGAACTGGCCGGGGAGGGCCTCGACGACACCATGGACCGGGTTCGAGCCAAGTTCCCCACCTCGGCGATCGCCGTCCTCTCCTGGCACGGCGGCACCTGGCACTCCCTGGCCCCCCGCATGGCGCTCCTGACGGACGTGATCGTGCCGAGAGGCAAGAAGAAGTGAGCGTGCTCCTGACCGGCTCCTTTGCCGGCGTCGGAAGAGCCGACGGTTTTCGCGCGGGGTCGTGAGCGGCGACACGCCGTGGAGCCACGCAGCGCAGTACTCGGCGATCCGAGACGGGACGAGATCCACGGGGCGAACAGGTCGGCGATCGGGGACTCCGGGAAGGGCCACCCACGGATGGAGCAGCCGGAGTCCCGGGCTGCGGCCGTCACCACGCCCGGCCCGCACGCAGGGCCCGCGCGCATGCCCCATACGCTGGACTCATGCCGGAGGAGTACCACACAGTCGCCCGCGCGGGCGTACACGAGACCGAGGTCAACCGTTCCCGGTTCCTGTGCGCCCTCGCCCCTGCCGCCACCGAACGGGAGGCCCAGGACTTCATTGCCGCCGTCCGCAAGGAACACGCCGACGCCACCCACAACTGCTTCGCGTACGTCATCGGTGCCGACGCCGCGATCCAGAAGGCGAGCGACGACGGCGAACCCGGCGGGACCGCCGGCGTCCCCATGCTCCAGATGCTGCTGCGCCGTGACATGCGCTACGTCGTCGCCGTCGTCACCCGGTACTACGGCGGCGTGAAACTGGGAGCGGGCGGACTCATCAGGGCGTACGGGGGTGCCGTGGGGGAGGCCCTGGACGCCGTCGGGACGATCACCCGCCGCCGCTTCCGGCTCGCCACGGTGACCGTCGACCACCAGCGCGCGGGCAAAGTGGAGAACGACCTGCGGGCGACCGGGCGCGAGGTACGGGACGTCCGGTACGGGGAGGCGGTCACGATCGAGATCGGTCTGCCGGACTCCGAAGTGGAGGCCTTCCGGTCGTGGCTCGCGGACGTCACCGCGGGCACGGCCGGGTTCGAACCGGGCGGAGAGGTCTACGGGGACGCATGACGGACGGACCGGACGTCCGAGAGACAGTCGCCCCTGGGGGCCCGATACGGGAGTAACCGCCCGTGGTGTCAGACCCGCCCGTTAGTCTCGAGGATCATGAGGCTGCTGCACACGTCCGACTGGCATCTGGGCCGGGCGTTTCATCGGGTGAACATGCTCGACGCCCAGGCCGAGTTCGTCGGCCACGTCGTCTCGACCGTGCGCGAACGCGGTGTGGACGCCGTCGTCGTGTCGGGAGACGTGTACGACCGCGCGGTGCCGCCGCTCGCCGCCGTCGAGCTGTTCGACGACGCCCTGCACCGGCTCGCCGACCTCGGCGTGCCCACGATGATGATCTCTGGCAACCACGACTCGGCGCGCCGCCTCGGCGTCGGTGCCGGGCTCATCGGGCGTGCGGGCATCCATCTGCGGACGGAACCCGCGGCCTGCGGGACGCCGGTCGTGCTGGCCGACGCCCACGGGGGCGTGGCCTTCTACGGGCTGCCCTATCTCGAACCCGCCCTGGTCAAGGACGAGTTCCTGGTGGAGCAGGCGGGGCACGAGGCGGTGCTCGCGGCCGCGATGGACCGGGTCCGCGCCGATCTTGCCACACGCGCGCCGGGCACCCGTTCCGTCGTTCTCGCCCATGCGTTCGTCACCGGCGGGGAGCCCAGCGACAGTGAGCGGGACATCACGGTCGGCGGTGTCGCGGCCGTCCCCGCCGGCGTCTTCGACGGCGTGGACTACGTGGCGCTCGGTCATCTCCACGGCAGCCAGATCATCACCGAGCGGATCCGCTACTCCGGCTCCCCGTTGGCGTACTCCTTCTCGGAGGCCGGTCACCGCAAGAGCATGTGGCTGGTCGACCTCGGGGCCGACGGCTCGGTCACGGCGGAGCGCGTCGACTGCCCGGTGCCGCGGCCCCTCGCTCGGATCCGGGGCCGGCTGGAGGAACTGCTCGCAGATCCGGAGCTGGACCGTCACGAGGAGGCGTGGGTGGAGGCCACCCTCACGGACCCGGTGCGGCCTGCCGAGCCCATGGCCCGGCTGGCCGGGCGCTTTCCCCACACGCTCAGTCTCGTCTTCGAACCCGAGCGTGCCCCCGAGGAGCCCGAGGCGTCGTACGCGCGCCGGCTGGCGGGCCGTTCCGACCGGGAGATCGCGGAGGACTTCGTGGCGCATGTGCGCGGTTCGGGGCCCGACGAGCGGGAACGGCTGGTGCTCCAGGACGCGTTCGACGCGGTGCGCGCCGACGCCGCGGTCCGGGAGGTCGCCCGGTGACCCTGCGCTCGCGCGACACGGAGGGAGCCCAGTGAGGCTGCACCGGCTCGACATCACCGCCTTCGGACCCTTCGCCGGGACGCAGCGAGTCGACTTCGACGCACTCTCCGCCGCCGGATTGTTCCTGCTGCACGGACCGACGGGCGCCGGCAAGACGTCCGTCCTGGACGCCGTGTGTTACGCGCTGTACGGAGCCGTGCCCGGCGCCCGCCAGAGCGGTCAGGGCCTGACCCTGCGCAGCGACCACGCCGCGCCGCAGACGCGCACCGGGATCCGGCTCGAACTCACCGTCGCCGGACGCCGGTTGGAGATCACCCGGCAGCCGCCGTGGGAGCGCCCCAAGAAGCGCGGCACGGGTACGACGACCGACAAGGCGCAGACCTGGCTGCGCGAGTACGACACGTCGGTCGGCGCCTGGAAGGACCTCAGCCGCTCCCACCAGGAGGTCGGCGAGGAGATCACCCAGCTGCTCGGCATGAGCCGGGAGCAGTTCTGCCAGGTCGTGCTGCTGCCGCAGGGCGACTTCGCCCGCTTTCTGCGCGCCGACGCCGAGGCCCGCGGCAAACTGCTCGGGCGCCTGTTCGACACCCATCGCTTCGCCGAGGTCGAAAAGCGCCTCGCGGAGCGGCGCAGGGCGACGGAGGCCGAGGTGCGGGACGGGGACGCCGTGCTGCTCGCCGACGCCCACCGGATGCAGCAGGCGGCGGGTGACGCCCTGCCCCTGCCGGACCTCGCCCCGGGCGACCCCGGGCTCGCCGACGCCGTCCTGAGCTGGGCCGCCGTCGCCCGCAGCACCGCGCGCGAGCGGCTCACCCTCGCACACTGCGCCCGCGCCGCCGCCGAGTCGGCGCGGGCCGAGGCCGAGCATCTCCGCGGTGAGACACGCGAACGGGCCCGGCTCCAGCGCAGCTTCGCCGAGGCACGGGAGCGGGCGGCGCTGCTGGCGGAACGGGCCGACGCCCGCCGGGAGGCACGGGACCGCATGGAGCGCTCCCGGAAGGCCGAGAGGGTGGCGCCCGCTCTCGACCTGCGCGAGACAGCGGAGACCGAGCACCGGCGCGCCGCCGCCGACGAGGCCCGTGCGCGTGCGCGGCTGCCCGAGAAGTTCGCGCAGGACGGTGCGGCGGGGCTCGGCGCCGCCGCGCGCCGGGTCGCCGAGGAACTCGGCGGACTCGAGTCGGCCCGCCGCACCGAACAGCGGCTGGCCGAACTCGCCGCGGAGCGGGCGGACCTGGAGCGCGAGGAGCGCTCCGACGAGACGGTCCTGCAGGACGCCGAGGAGTGGCTGGCCGTCTGGGAGGAGACCCGGGCGGCCCTGCAGTCCCGGATCGATGCGGCACAGCAGGACGCCACCCGGGCCGAGCAGCTCGCGGTGCAGCGCGAGCCCGCGCAGCGCCGGCTCAGGGCGGCTCGTCAGCGCGACGAGCTCGCCCGGGACACCGAGGCGGCTCAGGCCCGTGCGCTCGCCTCCCGTGAGCGGGCGCTGAAGAGCCGCGAACACTGGCTGGACCTCAAGGAACAGCGACTCAAGGGCATCGCCGCCGAACTCGCAGCCGGACTCGTCGACGGCGAACCCTGCAGCGTCTGCGGCGCCGTCGAACACACTGCGCCCGCGCAGAAGGTCGCCGGACACGTCGACCGTGAGACGGAGGAACGGGCCCTCGCCGCTCATCGGCATGCCGAAGAGGAGCGAGCCGAGGACGAGCGGCGGCTCGGCCTCGTGAGGGAGGCGCTTGCCGCCGCGACCGCCGAGGCCGGCGATGCCCCCACGCCCCTGCTGGCCGAACAGTGGGAGGAAGCGGAGCGGCGCTACCGCACGGCACGCGCGGGCGCCACACAACTGCACTCCGTGCAGGAGGAGTTGAGACGGGCCGAGCACGAGTGGCAGCGGCGTACGGCGGACCGGCAGCAGGCCGCCCTGCGCGGGGCGGCCCGCGTCTCCCACAGAGACGCTCTGGACCGCGAACAGGCGGCACTCGAAGAGGAGCTGCGGCGCGCCCGGGGCGACGCCGGCAGTGTCGCGGCACGCGCGGGGCAACTGGAGCGCAGGGCCGCCCTGCTCACCGAGGCCGCCGACGCCGCCCGCGCCGCCGAGGACACCGCACAGCGGCTCAAGGACGCCGATGCGCGCCTTGCCGACGCCGCCTTCCGCGCCGGGTTCGACACCCCGCAGGCCGCGGCCGAAGCCCTCCTCGACGATGCGGCCCACCGCGAGTTGCAGCAGCGGCTCGACGCGTGGCAGCAGGAGGAGGCCGCCGTGCACGCGGTGCTCAGCGACGCCGGCACGGTGACAGCTGCGCAGCAGCCGGCCGTGGACCTCGAAGCCATCGAACGGGCCGCCGAAGCCGCCGCCCGCCGACTCCAGGAGGCGGTCTCCGCCCAGGACGCGGCGGCGCGGCGCTGCGCCGAACTCGACCGGCTGTCCGCGCGTGCCACCGCGTCCGTTCGCCGGCTCGCGCCTCTGCGCGAGGAGTACGACCGGGTGGCCCGGCTGGCGTCCCTGGCGGCGGGCACCTCGGCGGACAACGAACGAAAGATGCGCCTGGAGTCGTATGTGCTCGCTGCCCGCCTCGAACAGGTGGCGGCCGCCGCGACCCTGCGACTGCAGCGCATGTCATCGGGCCGATACACCCTGGTCCACTCCGACGACCGCTCGGGCCGCGGTCGCAGCGGGCTCGGACTCCATGTCGTCGACGCGTGGACCGGGCGGGAGCGGGACACGGCGACCCTCTCCGGCGGGGAGACGTTCTTCGCGTCCCTCGCGCTCGCCCTCGGACTCGCGGACGTCGTCACCGACGAGGCCGGCGGCGTCCGCCTCGACACGCTCTTCATCGACGAGGGCTTCGGCAGCCTCGATGACCAGACCCTCGACGAGGTCCTCGACGTGCTCGACTCGCTGCGGGAGCGGGACCGCAGCGTGGGCATCGTGAGCCATGTGGCGGATCTGCGGCGTCGTATCCACGCCCAATTGGAGGTCGTGAAGGGCAGGACGGGATCGATCCTGCGGCAGCGGAGCGGCGGCTGAGACGGCCGCCATCACGAGGCGGCCCCCGCCCACGGCCGGAGAGCCGTCGACGGGGGCCACTGCCGTGCGGGGTGTCTAGTGCGGCGACCGGAAAGGTTCACCGGCCACAG
>NZ_JAYWVC010000640.1:0-916 GCF_036281785.1 Streptomyces chiangmaiensis
CGCTCATGAGCGCAATCGCCCCTCCGATCCGGCGGGGCGGAAGCTGGTCCCGGAAGAGGCCGAAGGCAAGCGGGATCACCCCCAACGCAAGGCCCTGCAGCCCGCGGCCGATCACCATCGGCCACAGCGAGTCGGTAACGGCGGAGATCACCGTGCCGACGATCACCGCGGCGAGTGTCAGCAGCAAGACGCGCCGCTTGCCGAAGAGGTCACCAAGGCGCCCGCTCACCGGCGTGGCAATCGCGCCGGTCAGGGGCGTGATCGTGACGACCCAGGACGCGTCCGTGGGTGAGGCGTTCAGGAGAACCGGCAAGTTCGGGATGAGCGGGATGGTCAGCGTCTGCAGCAGCGACGGCAGCAGGCTGGTGAGGGCGAGGACGGCAACTACGGCCGAAGGAGAACCGGACCGCTTCACGGCGATCACCGCGCCGACCCGGCGTTGGCGCGCTGCGCGTAGTACGTCGCCGGCGGCTCCGTCGGCTCGGCGCCGGGCCCGAAGGCACGGCTGCCCTTCATCGGCGCCATCACGACGCGGTCTGCCGGGTTGTCGCCCAGGACGATCGGGTCGAAAGCAGTGGTCATGGTCTCTTCCTCGGGATAAGTGATGCTCAGCGGCCCGGGCACCCCGTTGCCGCACCAGCGAATGACTGTCCGAACAAGCAAATCACATGTCCGAACAGGTAAATCCCATGCACCCATTCCTGAGGTCGGATGTGAAACACATCACACACTCCCAACTGTTCATATCCCTGCCCGAGTCGGCGATGACTCTTGGTACCGCCGACCGTCAGTTACCATTAAGTTGATCAGGCAGGAAGGTGAGGAAGAGATGGCGCAGCCCACACCGAAGGCAGGGAAGAGTCCCGCGGGAACGGGGCGGGAGACCAGCGTCCCGGTGCCGGCCGCGGCCGGCGGT
>NZ_JAYWVC010000641.1:0-913 GCF_036281785.1 Streptomyces chiangmaiensis
CCAGATCGGCGCGCCCGACGTGGCCTTCCCCCGCCTGAACATGCTCGCCTACTGGCTCTACCTGCTCGGCTCGTCCATCGCGGTCGGCGGCTTCCTCACCCCCCAGGGCGCGGCCGCCTTCGGATGGTTCGCCTACTCCCCACTCACGGACGCTGAGCACTCTGTCGGCGTCGGGAGCGACCTGTGGATCATGGGGCTGACGCTGTCCGGCTTCGGCACCATCCTCGGCGCGGTCAACTTCATCACCACGGTCGTCTGCATGCGCTGCCCCGGCATGACCATGTTCCGCTTGCCGATCTTCACCTGGAACGTGCTGCTCACCAGCGTGCTGGTGCTGTTTGTCTTCCCGGTGCTGGCAGCGGCGCTCCTGGCACTGGAGGCGGACCGCAAGTTCGGTGCGCATGTCTTCGAGGCGGCCAACGGCGGTGCCCTGTTGTGGCAGCACCTGTTCTGGTTCTTCGGCCATCCCGAGGTGTACATCATCGCGCTGCCCTTCTTCGGCATCGTAACGGAGGTCATTCCGGTCTTCTCCCGCAAACCGGTGTTCGGCTACATGGGCCTGGTCGGCGCGACGATCTCCATCACGGGCCTGTCGATCACGGTGTGGGCGCATCACATGTTCGTGACCGGTGGAGTGCTGCTGCCGTTCTTCTCCTTCATGTCGTTCCTGATCGCGGTACCGACCGGTGTGAAGTTCTTCAACTGGATCGGCACCATGTGGAAGGGCTCGCTGTCCTTCGAGACCCCGATGCTGTGGGTAACGGGCTTCCTGGTCACCTTCGTCTTCGGTGGTCTGACCGGTGTCCTGCTGGCATCGCCGCCGCTGGACTTCCACGTCTCCGACAGCTACTTCGTGGTGGCCCACTTCCACTACGTCGTATTCGGCACCGTCGTCTTCGCGATGTTCGCCGGA
>NZ_JAYWVC010000642.1:0-910 GCF_036281785.1 Streptomyces chiangmaiensis
GACGTGCGGGTCTCCCCGCATCCGGCTCTCCAGTGGTGCTACTGAGCAATCGGCTGCTGGTGGATCTCGGCGTGACAGCGGTCGCAGACGATCAGGGTCTTCCGTCGTCTGGTCCGCATGGCTTCGACCCATCGGGGTGCAGCTCTGGTGCTGTATCGGTTGAGGTCGGTGAGCCGCTTGACGTGGTGGACGGTGATCCCGTCGCGCGACTCGCACAGCTCGCAGATTCCGGCGGTCAGCCGGTCGATGAGCCGGCGGCCCTTCTTCGTCGGCCACGCCCCGTCGATGATCGGTGGGGCATGTCTGCGCCGACGGAGGGGGATGCCGCCGAACCTGGCGGTGAAAACCTTGCCCGCTGGGGTGCGTTGGACCGCTTCGAAGCACCTTCGTTTCCCGAATGGGGTGTCGACGGTGCTCTTGTGGCGTTCCCGCATGATCCAGGGAGGGCGACGGTGTTTGGCCGCCAGGGTCGAGAGCATCGACCGTTCCATGTACTGGCAGAGCTTGTTCAGCCAGTTGATGTTCCCGGCCATCTGGAAGTACTGGACGTAGCCGCGGTATTCCATCCCGAATGTGGCAACGATGTTGTGGTCGCTGGTGCGGATCAGGTCGTTGCGGATCAGAGGTTTGCCCTGTCCGCGCTGGTAAGCCCGGCATCTGGTGGTGACGGTCTCCGGCGGGACACAGAGGGCGATCGCTCCGTTGAGGACGCGTTTACCCCGGACCCGCCAGGTGTCGTTGTGCTTGGTCCAGATGTCGTAGCCGAGGAACCGCGCCTTGTGGGTGCGGGCATGTGTGATCAGGGTCTTCTCCGGTGACAGCCGGAGTTTGAGCTCGTCGCGCAGGAACGCGGCGAGCCTGCCTTTGATCTCCTCGGCTTCGGCCTTCGGGCCGACGAACCCCAGCAGGT
>NZ_JAYWVC010000643.1:0-899 GCF_036281785.1 Streptomyces chiangmaiensis
TCTGCGGTTCGCTGGAGTGAGGCGGGGTGGTGTCTCGGGGAGGGGCCCGGGGATGTCGTTGCGGCCGAGGAGTTATCAGCGGATTCCGACGCGGACGGTGCTGACAGCGTGGGCGGCGTGTCCGAAGGGGGCGCCGGCGATGCTGATGCGGGACCGGTTGGACGTGGTGTTCGAGGACGAGGACTTCGCGGACCTGTACCCGCGTGATGGGCGCCCTGGTCTGTCGCCTGGGCAGTTGGCGCTGGTCAGCGTGTTGCAGTTCGCGGAGGACCTGTCCGACTGCGCTGCCGCAAATGCGGTCCGCACTCGGATCGACTGGAAATACGCCCTCGGCATGGAGTTGGACGATCCCGGGTTCGATCACTCGGTGCTGTGCGAGTTCCGGGCCCGGCTGACCGCGGGGGATGCGGCCGACCGGCTGCTGCAGGTGATGCTGAACCGGCTGGTCGAAGCCGGGCTGCTCAAGGCCGGAGGCCGCCAGCGTACCGATGCCACACACGTGCTCGCCGCCGTCCGCAGGCTCAGCCGCCTGGAGTTGGCCGGCGAGAGCCTGCGGGCTGCACTCGAGCAACTCGCCCAAGCAGCCCCGGACTGGCTGCTGCCACTGGTGGAGCCGGAGTGGGACAAGCGCTACGGGCGCAAGGTCGAGATCGGCAAGGTTCCTGGCGGGAAGGCCGGAGTCACCGCCCTGGTCGAGGCTTTCGGCCGGGACGGATGCAAAGTCCTGGCCGCCGCCTGGGCGCCCGACACCCCGCCCTGGCTGCGCGAGTTGCCGCAGGTGGAGATCCTGCGCCGGGTGTGGGTGCACCACTACTACTGGGATGCACGCGGACGCCTGCGCTGGCGCGACGGCCACGCTCTGCCTCCGGCGTCGCTACGGTTCGACTCCCCGTACGACC
>NZ_JAYWVC010000644.1:0-880 GCF_036281785.1 Streptomyces chiangmaiensis
TTCAAGATCTCGACGCCGTCGGCGGTGAAGACGGCATCGAAGGTCTGGGTGTAGCGGCTGTCGCGGTCGCGCAGCAGGTAGCGGAAGCCGGAGGTCCGGTCACCGAGGTCGGCGAGGAGGTTTCGGGCGAGTTGGGTGGCCTAGGCTGCGGTGGGGTGGGGGGTGACGCCGAGGATGTGCACGGTGCGGGTGCCGACCTCCATGACGTAGAGCACGTACAGCCTCTTCAAGATCACGGTGTCGACGTGGAAGAAGTCCGCGGCGAGCAGGCCGGAGGCCTGGGCGCGAAGGAACTCGCGCCAGGTCGGCCCGCCGCCCAGGCCGCGGCGGGGTGCGGGGCCGAGCCCGGCGCTGCGCAGGATGCGGCGGATGGTGGAAGCGCCGACGCGGTGGCCGAGGCGTCGCAGCTCGCCCTGGATGCGGGTGTAACCCCATGTGGAATTTTCGCGGGCCAGGCGCAGGATGAGAGCGGTGAGTTCCTCGGAGATCGGCGGCCGGCCCATGCGCACAGGTTTTTGCTTCCACTTCCAGCGCAGCAGTCGGCGGTGCCAGGACAGCAGGGTGTGGGGGGTGACCAGGCGGTGTCGGCGTAGCCCGCCAGGTAGGTGGCGGGCCAGGGCCGCGAGTACCGCGCGGTAAGGCCAGGAAAGGTTCGGTCGGACGCCGAGCTGCCGACGCAGCACCGCGACCTCGTGGCGCAGCGCGAGGAGCTCGACATCCTTGGCCTCCTGCGAGCGTGACGGCAGTAGGAGCAGTCCGAGAAGTCGAACGAAGATCAGGTAGAGGATGCGCAACGCCATGCAGCCCGAGCTTGCCATGATCGCCTGAAGCTGCAAAGCGCCTGTTCAGGGGCTGTGCGTGACATTTGGAACCCTACAGG
>NZ_JAYWVC010000645.1:0-878 GCF_036281785.1 Streptomyces chiangmaiensis
CGCCCGGCCTCCGTCAGAGCTTGCGAAGTCCACTGAGCACCCTTTCGAGCAGTGTCACGTCCGGAGCGCCGCCGTTGTTCTCGTCGCCGCCCGGCTGGTGGATGGCGACAAGTCCGGCCTCCGCGAGATCCGCGACGAGAATCCGTGCCACACCGAGTGGCATGGCCAGGAGCGCCGATACCTCTGCCACCGACTTCACCTCTCGGCACAGGTGGCAGATCCGCTGATGCTCCGGCAGCAGCCCCATCAGCTGTGCCGGGTCGGCCGTGGTGCTGATCAGCGCCTCTATCGCGAGCTGATAGCGCGGCCGGGTCCGGCCGCCTGTCATCGCATACGGACGGACCAGCGGCTGGTCGCCCTCGTCCCCGTACGGCTCGGCGTACGGATCGTGAGAGGCGGTGGGCGGGGTCATGAATCCTCCGGGCGGGACAGCAGGTTGGTCAGTCGTGCCGTCTGACGGGGCCGGTGGGGGGATTGTGGCGGCCGGACGGTGATTTGGTGAGGCGGGTGGTGCCGGGGCCGATCAGTGGAGCAGACTGCCCTGGAGTTCGGCGCGCAGGTCGGGCGTGAGTACCGCACCTGCACGGTCGACCAGAAGGGCCATTTCGTAGCCGACGAGGCCGATGTCGCACTCGGGGTGGGCGAGTACGGCGAGCGAGGAACCGTCAGAGACGGACATGAGGAAAAGGAATCCTCGTTCCATCTCGACGACCGTCTGCGCCACGTTGCCGCCCTCGAAGATCCGGGAGGCACCCGCGGTCAGCGAGGTGAGCCCGGAGGCAACGGCTGCGAGCTGATCCGCGCGGTCGCGAGGGAAGCCCTCCGACAGCGCCAGAAGGAGTCCGTCGGCGGACACGACAACTGTGTGGGACACCCCT
>NZ_JAYWVC010000646.1:0-865 GCF_036281785.1 Streptomyces chiangmaiensis
AATTCTTCGGAGCTGGTCCCCGAACTTCGGTTCGGGGACCAGCTCTTTTGTGTTCGGCGTCACTTTTCGTTCACTTTGCCGCAGCAGCATCCGAAGCATGGGTACCGCAGGAATGCTCAGTGCCGCGGGCATCGGCCACAGTGACGAGGTCATCGTGCCGGCCTTCGGGAACATCGAGGTCACCGAGGCCGTGACCCTGGCCGGCGCGACGCCGGTCTTCGCCGACATAGACCCAGCGACGTACTGCCTTGCCCCCATGGCCGTCGAGGCCGTGGTCACCTCGCAGACCGCCGCGATCGTCGTCGTTCACCGTTTCGGACGTCCGGCAGACGTCGCGGGGCTGCACGAGAGCGGGCAGCGGCACGGGCTCCTGGTGCTGGAGCAGGGGGAGTCGGAGACTCCGTACGCCGAGGTCGCGCAGCGCCGTGAGCGGGCCGCCTACCTCGACCGGCGGCTGCGGGGTGTGCGGACGCCCGAGAGCGGCGGCGGGCACACCTACCAGCAGTACGTGGTGCGGGTGCCCGGCAATGGCCGACCGGACCGGGACGCCTTCGCCCGGGCTCTGCGGGCCAGGGGAGTTGAGTGCCGGGTGCCGGTGAAGACACCGGTGCACCGGATGCCGGGATTCCGCCGCGACGTCTGCCTGCCCGAGACCGAGCTGGCCTCGGACGAGACGCTCTCGCTGCCGGTTGAAGCCTCGCTGACGAAGCGTGAGATGAACCGGATCGTGTCCGCGTGCAATGCCCTGGGTGGATTGCTGCAGCCGGTCCTCTGAACCGGTGCTCGTGGTTGGGAGCACACGCCGGTTCAAGGTATGATCTACTGCGTTGCCGCGAGGGAGATCTCAAAAAGGCGACAGGCCCCT
>NZ_JAYWVC010000647.1:0-858 GCF_036281785.1 Streptomyces chiangmaiensis
GTAGCCCAGCAAGCGGCAGCAGTCGCTTCCGCGGAAGAGGCACTGCAAGCGGCGGAGCGCGTCTTGCGTGGCCTGCTCAAACGATGTCGCTGACTTGTCCTCGACGTGCGGGAGTGTCAGGAAGAGGTCGCCGTCACGTACCTCTCGGACTTCGAAATCCGGGCTGGCCACGATGGTCTTGACCAGGCCGGGAGGTGCTTTGAGGCGCACCAGGCAGGCAGGGGATGCGGCGACGGGCAAACCAGCCAGCAACGGCTCAGCCAGCTCGGGGATGCCGGTTCCGGCGGCGAGCACGACTGTTCCGGCGGCGTGGAATCCGGTGGAGGAGAGCACACCCTCGACGTGTCCGCCTGCCATCTTCAGGGAAGTCACGATCGAGTTGTGGATCACCATTGCGCCGTGGGCGCGAGCAGCATCCACGAGGGCGCTGGTCATTGCTGTCGGATCGACGCCTCCGTCGCTTGGTGTATGGATGGCTTGCTCGGGAGGGTTTCGCAGGTTGGGCTCCAGCACCGCGATGTCACTTCCTCCGACCCGGAACCGGCTGGGTCCTAACCGGGAGTCGTGCTTGGCCTGGGCGTCGGTCCAGGCCAGCGAGCCTGTCCAGCGGACGGCGACGTGAGGCAGCTCGGTCTCCAATCGCCGGTAGTCCGCAAGGACGGATCCACGCAGGTCTTGCGCTCCGCCGGGCCAGTCCCCTCCGTAGCCACCGATCCAGGCGAAAGAGTCGCCCGTCGCGCCCGTGGCCGGTGATGGTCCCTGGTCGAGCAAGGTCACTGGGACGGCCTGGCGTGCCAGGTGGTAGGCGACCGAGGAGCCAACGATTCCCGCACCGACGACAACAACGGCTGACATGAG
>NZ_JAYWVC010000648.1:0-855 GCF_036281785.1 Streptomyces chiangmaiensis
CAGCGTGCGCACCACACAGCGCCGGGCAGACGGGACTTTGAAGAACTCCCTAGTCTTCTGAGTCGGGAACTCTGTTCAGATATGCGGCGAGGCGTTCGAGGATCTCGTCTGCGCCTCGCCTGCCAGGTTGGTCAGGCTGGTGGCAGCCAGGGCGTTGATGAGCAGTTTTCGGATTGCGGTCGGCGTGAATGCGCGGTGTTCGGAGCCGATGTCGCGCTGGAACAGCAGCGGCATCGGCGGGTTCCAGACCTTTTCGCGGACGTCGTAGGAGGCCACCAGCGGTATCGCCCCGTCGGGGCGCGCGCGCAGGCGGATGATGATGGTGCTGCGGACGTCGGCGAGTTCCGGGCTGACCAAGAGGAGTCGCTCGGTGTCGGTCTTGGACGGGGCGATCTGCAGCAGCGGTACGACCTCGCCAGTGGACGGCGGCCGGTACCGGGTGACGCTGCGGTGCGTCAGCTCCAGGAGTTCCCCGTTGCGGATGCCGGTCAGCCGGGGAACCTCGATCGTGACGAAGGCCCAGAAGGCCTCCTTTTCCTCCGAGTTGAGGGGAGGCCGGCAGCAGCCGTTCCTGGTCGAGCTTGGACGGGGCGACCTGGAGCATGGGCACGATCTCACCAATGGTGGGCGGCCGGTAGGCGACGAAGCTGTGGTGGGTCTGATCCAGGGCCTCCTCGATGCGTATGCCGGTGTGGCCGAGGACTTCGACGATGGCCCAGGCCCAGAAGGCGCGTTCCAGCGGCTGCACGTCGTGGACCGTCAGACGCTGGGCGTGTGGGGCGGCGGGCTCGCGCCCGCTCTGGGAGCCGCTGCGGGCGGTGCCGCCTCTGCGTCGTTCAACACCTCTGAGTTGAG
>NZ_JAYWVC010000649.1:0-854 GCF_036281785.1 Streptomyces chiangmaiensis
GCAGGCTGAGCGGCTGCGTGAGCAGATCGCTGGTCTGTCCGAGGAGTTGTCGCGGGTCGAGGAGCGGCTGGCGCGGTTGCAGATTGCGCGGGAGACGGTGGAGGAGGTGCTGGCCGCGCCGTCTTCACCGGTGCCGGGCGCGGACGCCGCGGGTGGGGGTGCCGACGGGGTCGCCGCGGCGTTGGTGAAGGCCGAGGCAGAGCTGGATGTGACAGTGATGTCGCCGGAGTACCGGGCGGTCATCGCCCTCTTCGCGACTTCGGGGGCGGCGATGCGCTGCAAAGAGGTCTGCCAGCACCTGGGTCTGGGGACCGAGCCGCGGCATGTCGAGGGGATGCGCTCGAAGCTGAAGAGGCTGGTGGAGCGTGGGATCCTGGCCGAGCCTTCGTCCGGGCTGTTCAAGGTCGACGGCAGGAAGCTGGGGTGGTGAGCGTGGTGGCGTTGGCCGGAGGCGCACTCGCGGGGTGTGAGGACGCTTTCGCCCCCTCGGCGGGTCTGTTCGCCGCGGTGTGTGCGGAGTTGGCGGCTCCGGAGGCGGCGGTGATGACGCACGCGCAGTTGGAGGATCTGCTGGGGGCGCGGATGCGCGAGGTCACCCGGCAGTTGTTCCAGGACCACCTGACGCTGCGGGCCGGCAACGAGGTGCGCCGTGAGGAGGTCGTGGACGCCGCCGGTGTCGGGCGTTCCCGCATCGAGCGGGGCCGGCACCGGATGCTGGCCACGGTGTTCGGCAAGGTCACCGTGGTCCGGATCGCCTACCGCGGTACCGGCGTGGCGGACCTGCACCCGGCCGATGCGGTGCTGAACCTGCCGGACGGGATGCACTCGCACGGGCTGGCCAGGCTCGCCGCGAT
>NZ_JAYWVC010000065.1:0-37939 GCF_036281785.1 Streptomyces chiangmaiensis
CGAGCCCATGGCGGTCCGCACCCGGATCTTGATGCGGTTGCGCTCTCCCTTGCTCATGCCGCCGAAGACGGACATGACGAGGTCGTGGGCCTCGTTGTCCGGGTCGATCGGTCCGCCGACCTCCGGCACCCACAGGGGAATGCGGAAGTGCACGAAGACGGGGAAGGTGTTGCCGAACTGGTTGCCGTAGAAGGTGCGCTGCGGCTCTCCGATCACGACCGCGTCGAATCCGCGGTTCGGATCGCGGAGCGCCTGGAGGAGTTCGTTGGCGCGGGGGCGGCGCTGCCAGGGCAGGGAGCGGCTGTGGCCGATGTCGAAGTATTCGGTGACGATCTGGCCTCCGGCGGGTTCGATCAGGGCTCGGGCGCGGGTGAGCTGCCAGTTTCTGGAGGCCTCGGGATCTTGAAGGTCCTCGGTGGAGCAGCGTCCGGCGAAGGCGAAGCGGATCACGTGCGGTGAGACCCCCAGTGCGTGCGCGACGTGGATCGCGTTGCGGGTGTTATGTGGCGATCTGTCGTACCTCGAATGGGCGAGAAGAGCCAGCGGCCGCCCACCCTCCTAGCCGTCTCCGGCCTCGGGGCACGGCCGACTCGGATCGACGATCAGAGCGCGAAGAAGGTGCAGGAGAGCGGCAGCGACGGACTCGGTCACGTCGGGTGGCTCCTGGGGGAGGGCCACGTGGATCTTCCGGAGGCTGTCCGGACTCGACCGCCGATCGGATGGGGGCTTAGGGCATCCGCCGTTTGGTACCGGGGCTAGAGAACTTGTTGGTGCTGACACATCTCCTCATAGAGATGTCGCACGGCTGATTTGTCGTCCAGCGTTGGCCGAGGGCCTGGTCGAGGCAGGCTCGGTAACCGAAACCCGCGTCAAGGGCAAGGCGTGCATGAGGCCAGGTTCGACGACGTGACGCAGGACGGGGACATGGTGGAGTTCCGCTTCAACGTGTAGTTGAGCTGGTAGTGGGCCGTCTGACCTGCGGCGGAGCTGGTCGGGCGGCCTGTCGGTCCGCACAGAGTCCGCAAGCACTCTGACGTGGCGTCAGAGCGGGGGAGCGGTTACGCCGCTTTGTCGGCCAGGGTGTCGCCGTCGTCGGGGCTGTCCGTGTAAGCCTTGTCGACGGCGACCCTGGTTCGCTCTTCGGAGTCGGGCCACAGGTGGGTGTAGATGTTCAGCGTCATGGCCGCGTTGGTGTGGCCGAGGCGCTCGGAGACGGTCTTCACGGACTCACCGTGCTTGATGAGCAGGCTGGCGTAGTGGTGCCGCAGGGCGTGGGGGCCGGTGCCCTTCGGGATGTCGGCCTTGGCGCAGGCGGGCCGCCAGGACCCGTCCATGAAGTGTGTGTAGACGACGGGTCCGCCCTGTGGTCCGGTGAAGAGCCAGCCCTCGGGCCCATCCACGGGGAAGTCCCGCAGGTGGGCCTTGAGGGCGTCGACTGCCATCCTCGGTAGCGGGACGGTGCGGTGCGAACGGGCCGTCTTGGGTGGGCACACGTAGACACCGTGCCTCGCCGTCTGCTGGATCTGCTGCTCGACCGCGACGGTTGCGTGCAGCAGGTCTATGTGCCGGAGCTGGAGCCCGAAGAGCTCGCCGGGGCGTAGCCCGGTGGCAGCGCCGAGCAGGACCAGACACCGGTAGCGGGCGGGCACCTCGTCGGCCAGGCCGCGTATCTGGTCGACCGCCAGGGGTACGACGCGCTTGCGGGGGACGGACGGCAACTTCGTGCCGCTGCATGGGTTGTCCGGGATCAGACGATCGCGGACCGCCGCGCGGAAAATCGCGTTCACGGTGTTGAAAACGGTGCGTGAGGTACTGGCTGCGAGATGGTGCGTGGTCCCCAGGCTTGCCACCCAGCTCTGCACGTCACCCGGCTTGATCGAGCCGATCGCCCGCTTGTCCCAGACCGGGTAGACGTAGCAGCGCAGATGCTGGGCGACGGCCTTGGCGGTCGAGGGACGGTGGGGCTGGCTGGCGCACCACTCCTCCGCGTACGCCTTGAACGGTCGTTTCGTGGACCGTGGGTCGACGTACTGGCCGGTGAGGAAGCTGGTGGTGACTTCGTCGAGCCAGCGCTGGGCGTCGACCTTGCGGTCGAAGTGACGTGCGTGCTCCTTGCCGTTGAGGTCGCGGTAGCGGGCGCGCCACTTGCCGTTCGGGCGCTTCTGAACATTCGCCAACTGAGTCTTCTCCTTTGGGGGTCAGTGGTAGTAACCGCCGCTCTCGATGTAGTCGGTGAGGGCGCGGGCGTCGCGTTCCTCGCCCATGAGGCGGAGGCACTGCTCGTGGACGCCGTTCGAGGCATCGGGCCGTGTCCTGAGGTAGTCGGCGATGGCGACGACGGCCTGGTGAAGGCGGTCCTCCGCATCACGGGACGCGTAGAACGCTTCGACGGCTTCCTGGACGACGCGCCGCCCTTCGAGGTCGACGCCTTCGAGGGGCGGTGACATGAGCTCTTCGAGAGGCAGCTCGAAGACGCGGGCGAAGCCAAGAGCCTCATCGAGGGTGATCTTGCGGCGCGGTGTGCCGCTCTCTATACGCCACACCGCCGTCTGGTTCATCGGAACGCCGGCCTGGGTCATGCGGGCGGCAAGCTCCGTGGTGCTCCACCCTCTGACCTCGCGTTCCAATGCGACGCGCGCTGCCGCGTTGCCCTCGCTGTACAGCAGCGGCACCTCGCTGCCGGTTTCTCGTCTGGTCATCTCCGCCCTTCCTCGTGACTATCCCAATTGAAACACGAGCTTCCCGATTTGCATAGCCGCCTCTTCCGTGAGATCATTTTCCTGTACGACAAGGATGCTAGTCGAAAGGGAAAAGATGGATCGCTACCTGACCACCTCCGAGGTGGCAC
The DNA here is from genome assembly GCF_036281785.1 of Streptomyces chiangmaiensis. Taxonomy (NCBI): domain Bacteria; kingdom Bacillati; phylum Actinomycetota; class Actinomycetes; order Kitasatosporales; family Streptomycetaceae; genus Streptomyces; species Streptomyces chiangmaiensis. Next base: position 2,849 of record NZ_JAYWVC010000065.1, read on the forward strand.
AGCGCTACCGCACGGCGGAGAGCACCGTGCGGTACTGGCGGCACGTTGGCTATGGGCCCAAGGGGATGAAAATCGGCCGTCGCGTGCTGTACAGCGAGGCCGAACTCACCCGCTTCGAGCAGCGGCTGGCCGAGCAGGGCCCCAGTCCCGACGGCTGGGCCCTGGGGGCCTGATGCCAGACCTTCCGGCCAACGAAACGACCCCCGGTGCTACCAACACCGAGGGCCTCGTGAACACCCCAGCAACCGAGCGATCGATTCACAACGGTGAAGGCGGGCCTGCAAGCCACGGCCTCACCGGGAGGAGTTCAGCATGAATGCTACGCCCCCGACGCCCGAGGACGCAGCCGCGATACCCGCGTGGCCACCGGTGGCCATACCAGGCCATCCGAACGGCTACGCCCCCGAACGGACCCCTGCCCGTGATGAGGCGGAAGCGGTCCCGAACCCCGCCGCCGCGTCCGAGCCGCTGGACTGGGGCGCGAGTGACGGCTCGCGCATTCTGGGTGAGCTACGGTCCCAGCTCGCCAGGTTCGTGATCCTGCCCTCAGCGCACGCCCTGAACGCCGTGACGCTGTGGGCGGCAGCGACGCATCTGCAGCCGGCGTGGCAGCACGCACCGCGCCTGGCGGTGGTCGGCCCGGCCAAGCGGTGCGGGAAGTCCCGCCTCCTGGACGTTCTCACCGAGACCGTCCACGAGCCGATGCTGACGGTCAACACCACCCCGGCAGCGGTCTTCCGGTCGATCACCGACCAGCCGCCGACGCTGCTGGTGGACGAGGCCGACACCATCTTCGGCAGCCCGAAGGTCGCGGAGAAGAACGAGGAACTGCGCGGACTACTCAACGCCGGTCACCAGCGCAACCGCTACGTGACGCGAGTCGTGGGCAACGACCACACGCCCCGCCGGTTCGAGACGTTCGCCATGGCGGCCCTCGCGGGGATCGGGGAACTGCCAGACACGATCATGGACCGGTCGGTGGTGGTCCGCATGCGTCGTCGTGCCGAAGGCGAGCGAGTCCACCCGTTCCGCTCGCGGCGCGACACTCCCGCCCTGCATGCCCTGCGGGAGCGCATCATCTCCTGGGCCGGGCCGCTGGTGGACGCGGCGGCCGATCTGGAGCCGCAGATACCGGTGGAGGACCGCGCGGCCGACACCTGGGAGCCGCTCATCATCGTCGCGGACCTGGCGGGAGGCCCTTGGCCGGGCCTGGCCCGTGAGGCGTGCGCGCGGATGGTCGCCGCCGAGGCCCAGGCTGAAGAGGACAACCCCGGGGGCGCCCGGGTCCTGGCGGACATCCGGCGGATCTTCTTCGCCCGCCGGGAGCCGGACAGCCTCACCACCACCGATCTGCTTGCCGAGCTCCGCTCGGATCCCGAGGCCCCGTGGGGAGAGTGGGGGCGGGCGGGCTTGTCAGCTCGCGATCTGAGTTCGCTGCTGAGGGAGTTCGGGATCGCCTCGGGCAACGTGCGGATTGCCGACGGCACGCAGCGCAAGGGCTACACGCGAGGCAAGTTCCTCGACGCATGGCGGCGTTACTGCCCGACTGCGCACCCCACCGCGCCCATCCCAGCGCCGCCAGGTTCGGACTGACGGCGATACCGCCCCCTCCGATTGCCGTACCTGCCGTCCCTGCCGTAACACCGCAGGTCAGCCAGCATGCATACGAGACGGCAACCGGGCCCAAGACGGCAACGCGATCATGATCGGTCGCGTTGCCGCCCTGGGACTGCGCCCGGCCCCGTCCCATGCCGTCTTGCCCGTACCCGCCGTACCGCCGCAGGTCACACCCCGCGCGTCCGGGACGGCAACTCGGAACCCTGCCGTCCCCGCGACGCCGCAAACCACGCCCGAACTGGAATTCGCCAGCGGCGACGGTGACGTATCCGGCCAAGACGGCACGGGTCACGCAGTGCCGTGATCGCCCTGACCTGCGGTTGCAACGCCCAAGACGGCAAAGACGGAATTTCCACCCCCACCCCGATCACCACCTCCACGGAGCAGCACACTCATGCCCACGTCCCCTGCGACCGGCACGTTCGCCCGCACGATGATCACGGTCGTGATGGCGTCCATAGCCGCGCTCGCCTTCGTCTTCTCCTTCGGGAACGTCTGGACCCTCGCACGTCGGCTCGGAGTTCCCCATCCCATCGCACCTCTGATCGCGCCCATGGTCGACCTGTCCGTGGTCGGCCTCCTGATAGCCCTGCACCACTTGGCGGCGCAGGGGACCGACCCCACCCAACTGCGCCCAGCGACACGGCTGATGCACTTGTGCGGCCTACTGACCCTCGCTCTGAACACCGCAGGTCCGCTGCTGGCCAGGCACTACGGTCGTGCCGCGCTGGACACTGTCGCCCCGGCCCTGCTGCTTGGCTGGGGAACCGTCGGTCCGGTCCTGCTCCGCCACCTCCACGCGCCCGCCGTGAAGGCGAGGAACCTCAGCCCCAATTCGGAAGTACCGACAGGCACAGGCACAGACACAGCGAACCGCCCCACAGGCTCCGCACCCCGGCCATCGGTCCCCGCTCCAGACGCGCATACGAAGCCCTCGGCTCCGCGTAAACGCACGGGTCGCCCACCCGCCGCGACCATGGACCAGCTGATAGCCATAGCCCTGCCCGCCGTCGCCGAGCAAGGCGTGTCCGTAGCCGTGGTCAAGCAGGCACTACAGGACGCCAAGACGCCCGTCGGCAGTGCGCGCTTCACCAAACTGATGAAGCATCTGAAGGACGAGCATGCTCCTGAGCGCGAAATCGCTCAGCCGGAGTCGGCACGAGCCCACCCTACGGACGCCTGACCGGGCTTCCGTCCTTGGCTACTCGCCTGCACCGGCTTCCACCGGATCAGGCGAGTAGCCACTTCCGCACAGGCCGAGCCGCCTGTGCGGAAGTCCCGCCGACCGGCGACATCCGCGAATTCGGCTAGCGCCTTCTACACCCGAACTTCGGCATGGCCAAACCACCGTCCGCTCGAATCATCACTCGTGCAGCACGAGACGTACCCGTCATCCGCAACAGCACGAACACCTGCGATGGAGAGCTATGAAACCTGTCCCGTACTCCGCCAGCCGCCCAGAGACGGACCTCGATCGGCCCGCGAAGTCCTCGAAGCTGAGCGGCCTCTGGCGCAGGGCGTTCGGACGGGCGGCTCCTGGCGGAGCCAGTAGTACCCCGAGTCCGACTCAGGGCCGGTCTTCGGGGGTCTCCGCCCCAGGGGTGGCGGAGAGGGCCCAGCGCCAGGGGGCGCCGGACCAGGAGGTCGGGGCCGAGGGCGGACCCGAGCCGGACATGCTCCACACCGTCCAGCGTCAGATCCTCCGCCCCGCACCCGCCACCATGCCGGCCGCCGAGGAGCGAGTCGTGCAGAGCGTCCAGCCGACGATCCGCCGTTTCACCGGCACCAAGCGGACCATACGCGTCGGCCCGCTGCGGTTCACCGGCCACGAGCACGCCCTGCTCCAGGAGGCTGCCGCCGAGCACGGCTACAAGGGTGAGTCCGGCTTCTCCGCCGACATCGTCCTCGCTTTCGTATCCGGCCGGTTCACCGCGAACCTGCCGCTGTCCGAGGACCGCCGCCGTACCCACATGTTCCGTGCTCAGGTGCTGCGCGAGCTCAACCGCATCGGCGTCAATGTCAACCAGATCGCCCGTGCCCTCAACAGCGACCTCACCCCACCCGACATCCGCGAGCGTCTCGGCGAACTGCATCGCCTGCTGGAGCTGATCGCCGAGGCCCTGAGCGAACCGGCGGACACCAGGAAGGACCGGGTCGCGTGATCGCTGCCATCAAGCCGGCCGGGGCCAACACCCGTGGTCTGCTTGCCTACCTCTACGGCCCTGGCCGTCACGACGAACACACGGACCCGCACATCGTCGCCGGCTTCGCCGTGCTCGGCATGTCCGACCCCGGCCGCGACGAGAACGCCACCCTGACCCAGCTCGCCCGCCACCTCGATGCGCCCGTTCAGCTTCGGAACAGCGAGTTCGGCAAGAAGGTCACCGACCACGTCTGGCACTGCCCCGTCCGCACCGCTCCCGAGGACCGACACCTCTCCGACACGGAGTGGGCCGAGATCGCCCAGCGCATCGTCGAAGCCGCCGGCATCGCCCCGGCCGGAGACGACCTGGCCTGCCGCTGGATCGCCGTACGCCACGCCGACGACCACATCCACATCCTCGCCACCACCGTCCGCGAAGACGGCCGCCGCCCGAAACTCCACGACAGCGGCCTGCGCGTCGGCGACGCCTGCCGCCAGGTCGAGAAGGACTACGGCCTGCGCCAGTTGAAGAAGGGCGATGGCACCGCCGCCCGACGGCCCACCCAGGCGGAGATGCACAAGGCCGCACGACTCGGCTGGGAGCAGACCAGCCGAGAATGGCTCCAGGACCGCATCCGCGCCGCGATCCCCCACGCGGGCAGTGCCGAGGAACTCCTCGCCTACCTCGAAGGCGACGGCATCGAGGTCAAACCACGCCGCGGACCGTCCGGAGACCTCCTCGGCTACGCCGTCGGCCGCCCCGGCGACCTCGACAAGAACGGCGAACAGATCTTCCACCCCGGCGGAAAGATCGCCCCCGACCTCACCCTGCCCAAGCTGAAGGCCCGCCTCGAATCCGGTCGACCGGAGGAACACCCCACCGCCCGCCGCAACCGCCCCGCCACCCCCTGGTACCAGGCCACCGACGCCCTCGACACCCTCCACGCCCGCATGGCCGACGACACCCACGCCCAGGCCCACATCACCGCGCTCGGCGAACTGATCGAAGCCACCGCCCAGAAGGCACCCGCCCCTCTCCAGGCCGAACTACGAGCGGCCTCCGCAGCGTTCGCACGCGCCCAGCGCTCCCAGATCCACGCCGAACACCAAGCCGCCCACGCCCTGCGCATAGCGGTCCGTGACATCGTCCACACCGCCACCGGCCCCGACGGCAGCGCGCTGGCCGCCCTGCTCACCGCCCTCGTCTGGGCCACAATCATCGCCGCCCGCTGGCACGAAGCGAAGAACCACGCCCACCAGGCCGACTCCGCTCGCCAGGCCGCTCAGTACCTCCAGACGGCCGCTGACCGCGCCCTCGCGCCGACGCTCGTCGAACTCACCGCCCGGCCTCCCAGGCCGGAAGCCCGTCGCGTTCTCGCGAACGACGTACGGGCAGCCGTCCCCAACCACGCTGAGCGGATTCTCGCCGACCCGGCCTGGCCCGCGCTCACCACCGTCCTCGCCGACGCCGAAGCCCGCGGCCACCAACCCCACCAGCTTCTCAAGGAAGCCGCTGCTCAACGCGAGCTGACCACCGCCCGCCAACCCGCCCGCGTGTTGATCACCCGCATCCAGCACACTGGCCGAAACCCGGCGCCCAACCGCCGCGCCGAAGCTGCCCGTCGGCGCTCGACCATCGCAGGCGCGGTCCCCACACAACAGAGCCGTACCCCTCAGCCCGCAACGGTGACGGCGCCACGAACTGAACAGCAGCACGGACAGCGCCGGTAGGCACCAAGCGTTCCAAGCTCGGAAAGCCTCGCGGCCGGGAGCGGTTGCTACCCCGGCCGTGTCAGTTCGAGACCGTCGCCGAAGCCCTCCTCATCAGTCCCAGACCCGGCTGCCCGGATCACCGTTGCGTCTGGCCGCCACCCTCCGATCTGGGGGCCCGGGGTTTGCGGTGCTTGCCGGTGCCGGAGCCGAGCGCTCAACCCCGCCGGTCGGCCGCAAGGAGGATACTGTCGGCTCTGTGTAGGCTGACGTTCAGAGGATGGAAGTAAGTTGATCAAGTTACTGATCCTGGCCGCCAATCCACGCGACACTCATCCGCTGCGGCTTGGTGAGGAGGCCCGCAGGATCGAGGAGCGGATCCGGGAGAGTAACGCCGCCGGCCGGTTCAACATCCGGTCCGCCTGGGCCGTCACGGTCGACGAACTCTTGTACCAGCTCAACTCCTTCGAGCCGAACGTGGTTCACTTCGTTGGCCACGGCGAGGCCGGTCAGATCGTCCTCGAGACGATGTCGGGTTCGAGTCAGCCGTTGAGTCAAGAGGCGTTGGGTACGATCTTCTCCCACTTCCGTCAGTGGCTCCAGGTGGTCGTGCTGAACGCGTGCTACTCGGCCGCCCAGGCAGAAACGCTGGCGGAGCAGGCCGACGCTGTGATCGGCATGACCGACCGGGTCGGTGACGCGGCGGCGATCGAGTTCTCTGCTGGCTTCTACCGCGCCCTCGGCTTCGGCCGCTCCGTGGAGGACGCTTTCTCCCAGGGGGTGGCGATGCTGATGGTGCGCGGTCTGGCCGACGCAGACGTGCCGAAGCTGATGCATCGCACCGGCGTCGACCCGGCCAAACTGGTTCTGGCAGGAGCGTCGGACGCCGCGATCTCCATTCGGCGGGCGGAGGACCTTCGGGTTCCGGAGAGACTCCGGAACCTGCTGCAGGGCGGGTGCGAATTCCTGTTGCTGTCCGACAAAGCGATGCGCCTGCCGGAACGCCACGCGGACGAGGAGAACCGGATCTTCCTGGAACTCGGGATGCGTCAGTCCGACGCCGTCTTCGTGGTTGAGGTGAACCGCTTCTCTGCGGTCGAGATGGCGGCGCTCACCCTGGCCGAACGACTGATTCCGACCGACACCCACGCGTACGACTGGACGCTAGTCGCCAACGGCAGGCCCCTCGCCGGTTCTCTCAGCCTGACCATGGCGGGACTGCGATCCGGCGATCACGTGAAGCTGGTGGGGAATCACCGGGAGCCGCTGTGGCTGCCACGCAGAACGGGATGGGAATGACCACGAGCGACGTGCTGCTGCTGACCCACGCCGACCGGCGGCTTTACCTCGTGCCGGTTCACGCGCTCCGGTCCGTCGTCCTGTTCGTCACCGGGGGCGACGATCCCGATCGGACGACGGTGGCGTGCAGGGCACTGCCGTCCGGTCAGGTCGTCCACGTGAACCGTGAAGAGATCCGCCCCCACCTCCTGCCCGACGATGCAGTCTCCGCGGTGCTAATTAGCACGGTTCGCGGTGACCGGGCTGCGGCCAGCAGGCAGCCCCATGCTGGCCGGGGACCGGCACACTCTGCCGATGTTCGGGAATCTGGCCGATCCCACCTGGCTGTCGCTTTCGCTCGGCGGACAGTGCGACAGCGCGTGCGTATTCTGCTTCACTGAGTGGATCCGGCACGAGCCGAGTCTCACCCACGACCAGGCCGTACGCGCCATCGGCGAGGCGGCCTCCACCGGAACCGTCGAGAGCGTGGTCTTCTCTGGGGGCGAACCGACTCTTCGGAAGGACCTGCCCGACCTCGTCCGGCACGCCTCGGCGAAGGGGTTCGCGTCCATCGGGCTGCAGACGAACGGCCACCGGCTCGCCGACCGGCGGTACCTGAACGACCTCGTCGAGTCGGGGGTGACCCATGTCCTGCTGTCCCTTCACGGCGCACTCCCCGAGACCCACGACCGTATCGCCAGACGCAGGAACAGCTTTGCTCTCGCACTGCGCGCCCTCACATCGCTGGCCGCCGACGACCGGGTCTTCACAGAGGTCAACTTCGTGGTCTGCGCGCAGAACGCGGACGAGGCCAAGGACTTCCTCGACCTGATCCGCCGGGTCGCAGCGCGGGCCGCTGTCCGCTATTCGTTCCCTATCGTCGAGGGGGCGGCGTACGACAACGTGGAGGCGACGCTGCCCAGCCTGCAGACGTTTGTGGAGCGAGTGTCTGCTGCGGTGGCGAGGGCGGCCGGGGCCATCCCGGTCTCGGTCGCGAACGTGCCCCCGTGCGTCTCGTCGGCGGTTGGTCTTCCACCTACCTACACCCTCTCGCAGCGGCGATCGATGCTGGGGGTGTCCCCATTCGTCAGTTCCGCGATCGCCCGTGGCGAGGTGGCTGCCAAGCTCCAGATCTGCGACGGATGCCACTTCACCGACGACTGCGACGGCCTTCAACTCCCTTACCTCCGGAGGTTCCCCCGGGCCCACCACCACCTGGCCGAGGCCCGAGGGCGATAGCGGACAGCTCCAGGGCCTGTCATTCGAATCAGCCCAGCGCTCACTACCCTGAAACGGGGAACCACCTTGCACCACAGCTGTTGCACTCGATAGCTTTCACTCAACAGCCTGTGAACTGCACAAACGCAGCCCCTAGAGCCGCCTCACGGACTCAGCCCCCAGAGAAGTCGACGTCGCCGATGCGGTTGGGGTGGTTGGGGTAGAGGCAGCCGGGAAGTGAGGTCAGGATGCCGCCGAGCCCGTAGCGGGCCTGGGCCACGGCGAACCGTTCGTCCTGCTTGTCGAGGTGGGGGAACGCAAACCCGGAGGAGCGCCGGTAGTACATGGACCGCACCGCGCTCAGATCGGTACGTCGGCTCGGGGTCTGCAGGCTTCCCTGCCAGCTGCCGGTGCCGCCGATGGAGGCTGAGCATGACAGCGTGGCGGGGAAGTCACCGGAGTCGAACCGCACGACCGGGACACCCCGGTCGTGCAGCTCGGCGATCACGAAGTCCGCGGTCGGGTCGTCGAGGTTGGTGACGACCAGGACCGGACGCTCGTCATTCGTCACTGGTCGGTGTCGTTCCCCGTGTCGCTGTCTGGGGCATCACCGCCGGCGCGGTCTCCCTGACCCGTGGTGTCCGTCGAGGGGTTCGTGCCGGACGACGTGCCGTGGCCCGGGGACATGGTGGGCGCCCCGGAAGTGTCGAAGTACCGGGCGGTCTGCGTCTCCGGGTCCAGCTTCACCATTGCGTAGGCAGGGCCTGCGACGGGCGGGTACGGGGCGATGCGCCGCAGCCCCCACGGAGCTGCGGTCAGGTGTCCCTGCGGCAGCGGGCTGCCCGTGGGGAAGCGGTCCATGTAGTTGAACATGGTTTCCTTCCTTGTCGGAGTTCTTTATCTTTCGTGTGACTTGCGCACCCGCGCGGCGTCCGGGAGTTCCGGCTTGCCTGAGCGGGGGTCCTGTGGGTGCCGGATGGAGGGGCGCAGGGTTACGCCGAAACCGGGTCGAGGTTCCGCAGTCCAGCGAGGACTCGTTGGAGAAGGCTGATGTCCGGTGCGCGGGCCTCCACTGCCAGTCGGCCGTCGCCGTACCAGTGGCCGAGGTGCTGCTCCCACGCGTTCTCGGCGCGCTGTGCCTCGGCACGGATCTCTCCAAGAACCAGACCCGTCTCGACGTGGAGTCGCAGCAGATCGGCCGGAGTTATGCGGAGAGGTTCCGGGCAGGCCGCCGCGTCAGGGACGGGGCCGAAGACCAGCTCTACGCATGCATCCGGGTGCGGGTCACCGACCAGCTCCTCCGAGGCTATGAGTCGTAAGATCACGCGCGGGGTCAGCACGAGGGCGGCGTCCGCAGCTCTGCCCAGACGAGCTTGCCCCAGCGATGGAGGTCGTAGCCCCATCGCCAGCTCATCGATTCCACGAGGAGAAGACCACGGCCGTCCTCGGTGTCGTCGTCAGGGTGGTCCGGTTCCGGAGGGGTACGACACTTGTCGGCGACACCGATCCGAACCACCTCGGCCGTCTCGCGTCGAATCACCACTCGGACCATGCGACACCGCGTGTGGTTGACGGCGTTGCTGATCAGCTCTGAAACGACCAGCGTCCCGGCCTCCACCAATTCGCCTATGCCCCAGGTGTTCAGAGCGGCGGAGACAAGCAGGCGTGCGCGGTGTGCGGATTCCGGCTGGCACGGCATGGTCTCGGTGTAGCCCGGGGTACCTGTCGCTGTTGGCTTGGCGGCGGTCATGGTCACGGGGTCATCCCTTCGAGGCTCGGATGCCCGCCCTCGCGATGGCATGTGCGGGGGCGGACTCTCCTGCACGCCGTCGGGGGTGAGAAGGAGGACCTCGCCCGCTCGACAGCTGATACCGAGTCAACGACTCCTGGCCGACGGCGAACAGGAAAGGTCGTGCCCCGTCCGCCTGCGTAGAACCGGAAGACTTTACGTTCCGGTGACCTCGGGTCTGGTTCGGCCGACGGTCGCGGGGCTACGGTCGCTCCTATGGGAGTGAACGCCGTCCTCAAGGGCCGGATGGAGGAACTCGGGCTCACCCAGGAAGAATTGGCTGGTCGGATGAACTCTGCACTGGCAGAGATCACCGGTCGGCCCGGTGACGTGTCCTCCCGTACGGTCCGCAATCTCCTGAACGGAACGTCCCGTCGGCCGATCGGACGCACGTGCGCGGCCTTAGAGAAGGTGTTCGGCTGTTCCGTCGAGGACTTAGGGTTCAGTGCACCACGCACCATGCACCATCCGCAGGAGGACCCCGTGCGGCGTCGCACCTTCCTCAGCTCGGCCACCGGTACCGCAGCCGCCGTCGTTCCGCTGGTGGCCCAGCGCCGCACGGTCGGCATGTCGGATGTGGCCCGGGTTGCTGCCGGGGTGAACTCCCTTGTCGAAGCCGACGACCGCCACGGCGGCCACACGGCACTGGAGAAGGCCGCCGTACAGGGCCGCAACAAGGTGCTGGAACTACAGCAGCGCAACGGCGGCGAACGCGTCCGCCGAGCCCTGTACGCGCTGGCCGCCGAGTACACGACCATCGCCGCCTGGTCGTGCATCGACGCCCGCAACCTCGACCAGGCCCAGAAGTACCTGAACGAATCGGCGACGTTCGCCGGTCTCTCCCAGGACGGTCCCACCGAGATGCGCGTGTGGGTCAACCTCTCGATGCTCGCCTACCAGCGGCAGAACTGGCCGGAAGCGCTGGCAGCTGCACAGGCCGCGCAAGCCTCCTCGGCGGCTCGTCGCGATCCGTTCTTCGACTCGCTGGGCCGGGTCCGTGTCGCTCTCGCATACGCGGCTCTCGGCGACGGGCGTTCGGGCCTGCGGTCCCTGGGGTCGGCCCAGGACACCTTCGCCAGGGCGGCAGAGCGCGAGCGCCCGCGCTGGACGGCGTTCTACGGTCCGGCCGAACTCGACCACCTCGCCGCGGTCGTACAGTTCAACAGCGGGCGGCACGCTCACGCCGAGGCCATGGCCCACCGCGCTCTGGCAAAGATCCCGGCCGATTTCCGGCGCAACAGGGCACTCGCCACCGCTCAACTCGCGCTCGCCCAGCTCCACCAGCAAGAAGCCGAACAGGCCACGGCCACAGCCACCGACGTCTTCACGATCATGGACGGCGATCCCCTGCCCGGCCGCATGCGCACCCTCATCGGTGACTTCCACCGGGGACTGTTCGGCCTGGCCCCCTCCACGTCCTACGCACGAAACTGGGCAGACCGCATGAGAACCGAATGGAGTCGAGCGTGACCGACCTGCGTCACTTCCAGCACGGGAACCTCCCCGAAGGCTTCCGGCAGATGCTCGTCGACGTACACGCCGACGCCTACGCCGACCAGATGGAAGACCCCTTCCACCAGCGCTTCGCCTGGTTCGTCGACCATTGGACGGGCATGGAGGGCTTTTCCTGCGTAGTGGCGTACGACGCCGAGGAGCCGGTCGGCTTCGCCTACGGTGCACCACTCGCCCCCGGCCGCGAATGGTGGCGCTCCACCGACTACGAGCCGAACAACGGCTACACCTCCACCTACGCCGTGTCCGAGGTCATGGTGCGCCCGCGCTGGCGCAAGCAGGGCATCTCCGAACGACTCCACGAAGCGCTGCTGAAGGAGCGCACGGAAGACCTGGCCGTACTCCTGGTCGACGTGACGCACCCGAAGGTGCAGGCCCTCTACGAGACGTGGGGATACTCCAAGGCCGGCGAGCAGCAGCCGTTCGCCGACTCCCCGGTGTACGCGGTCATGGTCAAGGACCTTCGGGCCTGAACTGTTCAGCCGGGTGTGGCCAACTCTGATCCAGAACCGCAGGTGAAAGGCCGTGGACCGGCACATCCGCCACCTACGCCAAGCCGTGCCCGACCATGCCGAGCAGATCATCGAAGACCCCGCATTCAATGCCCTCACCGCTGCTCTCGCCGAAGCAGAGGCCGCAGGCCACAACCCGGGACAGCTCCTCCAGCGGGCTGCCGACCAGCGTGCTCCGGACGACGCCCGCCGCCCCGCACAGGTACTGACCTGGCGCATCCAGCGCCTCAGCGCAAGGCCGGCACCGAGCGAACGAGCCCGCACAGCACAGGCCCGCAGCACAGTACGGTCCGAAAGCCCAGCACAGCGGCCCAGCGCTCCGTCCCACGAAGCAGCCGCCGTCCCAGCCCCGCAACCGCCGCGAGCACGGCGGCGCTGATCACGACCGCACGGACAGCCTGGGGGCGAGCAACTCCAGCACTTCCTCCCAGCGGTAGCGGTCGGCCACGCCGCCCGCCTTCGGCCGGTGAGGTTCGTACGAGCCGATCAGGACGCCCATCTCGCGCAGCCGCTCCAGACTCAGGCGGTAGCCGGGGTGGGCGGCCTGGGCGGAGTTCAAGTACGGCAGCACAGCGACCGGGATCCCCATGGCGGGTGCTTCGCATCGTCACCACCGCATCCGCGTGCCCCGCATGCACTCGGCGCTGGGTGCAGACCTGCCCGACACATGCTCCTCGACCGCACCTTGACCTGGAACCTGCCCCACTTGCTCCATGCTCTGAACGAGTTCGAGTCCTTCTTATCCATCGACGCACCTGACTCGGCGGCATCCCCCGCTGATATGCAAACACCGCCCGACCTGTCCGGGCGTAATAATCGGCACCCGCGGCCGCGCCGAGCGAATACTCCCGACAAAGTGATGTGAATCACAATCTCTGGCGGCGGTTGCTTCAGGTGCACTTGAACCGCCTAACTTGTTCTCTGCCTCACGAACAGGAGGCGGATTACCCATTCGGAGGGGCCATGAAATTCCTGTCCCATTCTTTCCTGGCGCAGCTCCAGGAATTCGGCGAAACCGAGGCGGTCGTCTTCAACGGAGCGTCATACACGTACACGCAACTGGTGCGCGACATTTCCGAATGGCGGGAATTCCTGAACGAGCACGGCGTCGCGCCCGGGCAGGTCGTGGCCTTGGAGGGCCCCAGCTCGCCGAACTCCTGCGCGGGCCTGCTGGCCCTGGTCGAACGCGGGGCCATCGTGATCCCGCTCACCTCGCTGCCCGGCCCCAAGCGCGCCGAGTTCCACGAGGTGGCCCAAGTCGAAACGGTGATCACCGTGGACGGCCTGGAACGCTCCTGCGTGCAGACCGGCTGCGTCGCCGACCACGAGCTCTACCGGCGGCTCCGGGCCGAAAACCGGCCTGGCCTGGTCCTGTTCAGCTCCGGTACCACCGGCCGCAGCAAGGCGACTGTGTTGGACTTCACCAAGGTCCTCGCCCGCTACGGGGAGCCCACCCGCCCCCGGCGCACCCTGGCCTTCCTCAACCTGGACCACATCGGCGGCATCAACACCCTGCTGCACACGCTGAGCCAGGGCGGCACCGTGGTCACCCTGCCCGAGCGCACGCCGCAGACCGTCTGTGCGGCCGTCGCCCGGCACCGAGTCCAGGTGCTGCCGACCACGCCGACGTTCCTCAACATGCTGCTTATCTCGGGTGCCTACCAGGAGCACGACCTGAGCAACTTGCAGCTGATCACCTACGGAACTGAGCCGATGCCGCTCGGCACACTGCAGCGGCTCAAGGCCGCGCTGCCCGCCGTGCGATTCAAGCAGACCTACGGACTCTCCGAATTGGGCATCCTGCCCACGAAGTCGAAGACAGACGACACGCTCTGGGTGCGGCTGGGCGGTCCGGGGTTCGAGTACCAGATCCGGGACGGAATCCTCTGGATCCGCTCCGAGATGGCCATGCTCGGCTACCTCAACGCGCCGGCCCCCTTCGACGACGAGGGTTTCTTCAATACCCAGGACACCGTCGAGGTCGACGGCGAGTACGTGCGCATCCTCGGTCGCAAGTCCGAAATCATCAACGTGGCAGGCGAGAAGGTATACCCCAGCGAGGTTGAGAACATCCTGCTGGAATTCCCGACCATCGCGGAGGCAACCGTCAGCGGAAAGCCGAGCCCGGTCACCGGGATGGTGGTGAAGGCGGTGGTCAAAGTGACGGAGCCGACCGACGAGCGCGCCTTCCGGCACGCGGTCCGAGCACACTGCCGTGCTCGGCTGGAAGCCTTCAAGGTGCCGGCGATCATCGAGATCTCCGACGCCGACCACCACAACGACCGTTTCAAGAAAACCAGGGCGCTGACCTGACGGGCGAACTTCTGGCTCCTTCTCCATCCACCGACTCACCTCAGCGGACTTGATGTGCGCTCGCCACTCGGGTACAGGAGCTTTTGTCTTCCCCGTCCACGAACACGAACCCGGTCGGGAATCGCACCTGACGATCCATCGAGTTCTCGAACTGTGCAGTTATTTCGATGAGCTGAGTGAGCCTGCTCGCCCAGCGCCGCTGAAGCATCCTCAGGAACGCCTACCGTCAGCACGGCCAGCGGAGAGGAGCATCGCGCCCGTGTCCGGTTATCGCTGTTCTGCGGCGCCCCCGGGTCCGGGCGCGCCGATCCGTGTCTACTGTCTGCCGCACGCCGGCGGCTCGGCGGACGCGTATCGCAATTGGATGCGCTTCCCGGGCCCGCCCGGGGTGATCTTCGTGCCGGTGGAGCTGCCCGGCCGCGGGTCGCGTCGGGACGAACCGCCGCCATGCGAGGTGGCTGAGGCACTACGGGGGCTGCTGGCCGAGCTGGCTGGGCGCCCGCCCGAGGAGCCGTTCGCCCTCCTCGGCCACAGCATGGGGGCGCAGCTGGCTTACGAGTCCGCTCGCCTGCTGGCGCGCGCCGGACGGCCACTGCCGCAACTGCTGGTCGTCTCGGGCAGCCGCCCGATCGGCGCCACGGACCGGGACGGGCTGCACGGCGACCTGTCGGACGAAGCTCTGATCGACCGCCTGCGCAGGCTCGGCGGCACGCCGACCGAGGTGCTCCGCCATCGGGGCCTGCGGCGCCTCGTGCTGGCGACGATGCGGGTGGATCTCAACCTGCTCTCCGGCTACGCTGCGCGGGTGCGGCCGGAGCCAGTCGCGTGCCCGATCCTGGCGCTCGGCGGCGACGCCGACCCGCTGGCGCCGCCCGAACTGACCGCGGCCTGGCGCGCGCTGACCGACTCCGCCTTCTGGCACCGCGTCTACCCGGGTGGTCACTTCTTCCTGCATGAGCACCGCACGGCGATCATCGAGCAGATCAGGGCGACACTCGCCACGGTCTGGTAGACCCCGCAGGATCGCGATCCAGGAGGACGTCAGAAACCGTGCTCCGAGAACAGCCCCCGCACGATCTCCTCGACCCGCTCCACCAGATCCTGGCGGTCGTTGAAGACCCAGGACATGTGCTGGGCACCGAAGAAGGCGGAGAGCAGCACCCGGGCCAGCGCCTCCGGGTCGGAGCTCGGCTTGAGTTGGCCCGCTCGCTGAGCGTCGGCGAGAAACTCGGTGAGCGCCGCCTGTGCGTCCACGTAGGGCATCGGCAGGGATGACTCGATGAACGGACGTTCGATCTGCAGTCGAGCCCCGGCCTGGACCACCCGATCGTCACGGAAGAGCAGGGCACTGCGGCGCACGAACCCCATGGCACGGTCCAGCGGCGAGCAGTCCTCGCCACGCAGCGTCTCCGCCACACGGCCCACCCGACTGTAGAACTCCTCGGCGACGGCGAGGGCGAGGGCCTCCTTGTTGGTGAAGTGGAAGTAGACGGCTCCTTTGGTCAGGCCGGCCAGCTTCGCGACATCGAGAATGGTGACGGCTGGGTACCCCTTGGCCGCGAAGGACTCCGCGGCGGCCTCCAGCACGCTCGCCCGAGTGCGCTCCGCGCGCTCCTGCTTCAGCGGCTCGCCCCTGGCGTTGGTCGCGCCCGCGCCGACCCGCACCGGACGCGCGTTGTTCTCGATCTCCAAGTCCATGTCTCCGTTCGCACCCATTCATATGGCGACTACGCGCGTACAACCTTCCAGGACCCCCCTTGCAATATACCTTCCCAACGGTATATTTTTTTCCAAGCACAGCCGCAGACGAAATTTATTCGCATCCGTGTGCTTGCCAACCAGGGGGACCACCATGCAGACGCATCCTGTGCTGCCCACCGTCAGACCCGAGTTGACGTTCCTGCAACCCATCCCACGCCACTTCGTCCATCGAGCGGCGATGGCGGAGGTCTTCGTGACCGACGCGCTTCAGTTGGAGGAGGACCGCTTCCTGGTCGCCGCCCAATGGCCGCGCGACCACTCGCTCTACCACCCGGACTCGCTCGGCTTCAGCGATCCGCTGCTGATCGCCGAGACACTCCGGCAGGCGTCCTTCTACCTCGCGCACCACCGCTACGACATCCCGCTCGGCCATCGCTTCATCGGTTTCGGCCTCTCCTTCGAAATCACCGATCGCTCCGCGCTGCACGTCGGACCGATCCCGCTTCCCGTCGTCCTGGAAACCGAGTGGCATCGCGGACAGGGGCAGCGTCGGCTGTCCGAGGTGCGGCTCGACGCCGCCTTGAGCATCGACGGCCGCCCGTGCGGCCGGGGCAGCCTGCGGCTGGCCGCCGTGGACGAGCGGCGCTACCGGTTGCTCCGGCGCCGGGGAGCACACCCCGGCCGCGACGGCGCGGGTCAGTCCACCCCGACCGGTGAACGATTGCCCGCTCAACGGGTGGGCCGGCTGCGGGCCAAGGACAGCGTACTGGAGCGCTCCGCCGAGGGCGGCTGGCGGATGCGGGCCGACCTCGACCACGCCATCCTCTTCGATCATCCCGTCGACCACATGCCGGTGATGGCCCAGCTGGAGGGCGCCCGACAGCTCGGACATCTGCTCACCGCCGGGCGGACGGCCGGCGACCGGGGAAGGCCACTGGCGCTGACCCGGCTGGACCTCGACTGCCTGGCATTCGCCGAGCTCGACCAGCCGGTCGACTTCGCCATCCGCGAGCAGCAGCCGTCCGGCACCGGCGTCCGACTACTGCTGGACCTCCGCCAGGGAGAGACCACGGTCGCCACGGTCGCCATGACCTGGAGCGCTGCAGGCGCCGAGGCCTAGTACTACAGGGCCAGTTGGGCCCGGCCCCAGCGGGAACCGCCAGGCCGCGGCAGTGACCGGCCGACGTCGGCGACGGCAAGCTTGCAGGTCGCAGACGAATGTGTCCCTGTAGTACCAGGGGCTCCCAGGCGCCGCGCGACCGGGAGCGGGAGCGGGTCATTGCTGCTCCGTGGCCACGAGACCCGCCAGCAGCTCCCACATGGCCTGTACCCGCTGGGACAGTTCGCCCCCATCGTGCCTGCCTGATGTCCGGTAAGCGCCGAAGAGCAGGACGACGACCAGGTCGGCGAACGGCTCCACCGGCAGCGCGGCATCGAGGTGGCCCGCCTTCTTCGCCTCCCGCAGGATCGTGTGGGACGTCGTCCGCACACCGTCCAACAGCGCAGACGGCTTGCCGTCTGCCTGGTATCCCTCGTCGGCGAGCCGCAGGGCGGCCTGAAACCGGACATCGTCCGAGATGCGCTCGGCCACGGAGCGGATGAACGACCCGAGCTCGTCGAGCCCGCGGCCCTCCCCTTCCGGCACGTGGCCGAGCAGTTCCTCGACCGTTACTCCCAGATGCTGTCTCAGTACCGCAGCAAGCTCCCGCTTCGAGGAGAAGTGCCCGTACAGAGCACCCTTGGTGACGCCGGCCCGCTCGGCGACCTCCGACAAGCTCGCGTCGGCATAACCGACCCGCGCGAACTCTTCGGCCGCTGCGTCGAGCAGACGTTCGTAGGTGTGCCGAGAACGCTCCTGCTTGGCCACGACATGACTCCTTTCCCCTCGCATCCACACCAAAAAACAAAATACCTGCACGACGGAATCTTAACTATTGTGCGCCACCAACTGTTTTCCGGAGGACAGCTGTGAGCACCCTGTACGTCCCCACCCCAACCGCCGCGTGGTCGGTGTCCGACGGCGCCGCCGAAGCCGACGCAGGCCGCCGGCTGCCCGAGCAGACCGTGGCCTGCGTGACCGATGCGGGCTTCCCGCGGCACTTCGTCCCCGCGGCCTGGGGCGGGAACGAAGGAGCCTTCACCGACCTGCTGCACAGAACCGCCGAGCTCGCCGAGGGCTGCGCCTCCGCCGCATGGTGCGCCGCATTGTGGGCGGCGCACGGCCGCTTCGCCGCATACCTGCCGCCGGAAGGACAGCGCGACATCTGGGGAACCTCTGCCGACGTGCGTATCTCAGCCGCCGTCGTACCGCCCTCCGGCACTGCACGGCGCACCGGCGATACTTGGCTGCTGCAGGGCGAGTGGTCCTGCGTGAGCGGTGTGCAGCACGCCGACTGGCTGCTGCTGGCCGCTCCGGAGCCGGAGGGCGAGCCGGGAACAGGCCCGCTCGTCCTGGCAGTGCCCGCGGATCGGGTGACCGTGCTCGACACCTGGCACAGCACCGGCATGCGCGGGACCGGTAGCCACTCCGTGCTGGTGCCCCCGCTGGAGGTGCCCCTGCACCGCACGTTCCCGATGCTGGACCTGATGTGCGGCACGCCCGCGCCGGGACGAGCCCGCTGCCATGCGGTCCCCGCCCAGCTCGGCGGTGCCCTGACCTTCGCCGCGCCGGCCCTCGGCGCGGCCCGGCACGCACTGCGGGCCTGGACCACCCGCGCCGCGAAGGGGCCCGGGGTGCCTGGGGGTTCGGCGCGGGAGGTCCTGGCCCGGTCCGCCGCGGAGATCGAGGCGGCCGGCCTGCTGCTGGACCTGGCCGCCCGGCGGGCGGATGCCGAACACGGACCGCTCGCTGTCGCCGAGAACCGCCGGGACATCGCCTTCGCTACCGATCTCCTGGTCTCGGCGGTGGAGCGGCTCTTCCGGGCCGGCGGAGACCAGGCCCGCGACGCGTCAAGCGAACTCCAGCGGTGCTGGCGGGATGTACACACGGCCGCGACCCACGGGGCGCTGCGCCTGGACGCGGCGGCGGCCGCGTACGCCGAGGCGGTGCTCGGTCGATGAGCACCGCCAGGCAGTCGCGCATCGTGGTCTTCAGCGATGTGGACGAGACGTTGATCGCGTGCAAGAGCCTCCTCGACTTCCTGGACTTCTACCGGCTCGGGCGGTACGGCCCGGCCGGAGCCGCCGAAGCGGCCACGGTCCGCGCCGGGCTCACGGTCCGCGCCGCGGGGGGGGAGCGGCGGGAGTCGCTCAACCGGACGTACTTCCGGTCCTGGCGCGGGGAAGCGGAGCGGGAGGTCACCGCCTGGGGGCGGCGCTGGTTTGCGGAGCGCTCCCAGGAGCCCGGCGGCTTCTTCCTCCCCGGGACGCTCGCGGCGCTGCGTGGCCATGTGGCAGACGGCGCAATGCTGGTGCTGGTCTCCGCGTCCTTCCCAGCCCTCCTCGCGCCGATCGCCGAGGCGGTCGGCGCGAGCGAGGTCGCCTGCACCCGGCCAGTGGTTCGGGGCGGCCGGTTCACGGGTGAACTTCTGGGGCCGCCGATGGCGGGCACGGCCAAGTGGAATGCCGTGCGAACGGTGCTGGCCCGGCACCCGGAGGTAGCCGCGGCCGACTGCTACGGCTATGGCGACCATGTCTCCGATCTGCCCATGCTGGCCGAGGTCGGGCATCCCGTCGTCGTCGGGAGGTCCCCGGAGCTGACGCGCCTCCTGCCGGGCGCCGGACGCCTGCCCGGCCCCTGAAAAATACCTTCGCAAAGGTTTGACTTTTTCGGCCGCCGACCTCATGCTCTTCGCAGGGGATGCGACACCCCCCGTCGAACGGACGCGGCCACCCCGTCCGCGCTAGGGAGGGACTACAGATGACCGTGCTCGAGGACCGGCCCGCGCAGCGGCCGGCCCGCGCACCGATGGCGGCGAGCGCCGCCCCCACGACCCAGGCCAGAACGACCGAGCTGCAGACCGTCCGGCGGCAGGCCGCCGCGGGCAGTTCGCCCGAGGCGACCGCGGCCCAGCACGCCCGCGGCAAACTCACTGCCCGCGAACGGATCGAACTCCTCCTCGACCAAGGGTCGTTCCAGGAGATCGAGCAACTGCGGAGGCATCGGGCGACCGGGTTCGGCCTGGAGGCCAAGCGGCCGTACACAGACGGCGTGATCACCGGCTGGGGCACCGTCGACGGCCGTACGGTGTTCGTGTACGCGCACGACTTCCGGATCTTCGGCGGTGCGCTCGGCGAGGCGCACGCCCAGAAGATCCACAAGATCATGGATATGGCGATCGCCGCCGGGGCGCCGTTGGTCTCGCTCAACGACGGCGCGGGCGCCCGGATACAGGAAGGCGTCTCGGCGCTGGCCGGCTACGGCGGCATCTTCCAGCGCAACACCAAGGCCTCCGGGGTCATCCCGCAGATCTCGGTGATGCTCGGCCCGTGCGCGGGCGGCGCCGCCTACTCGCCGGCCCTCACCGACTTCGTCTTCATGGTGCGGGACATCTCCCAGATGTTCATCACCGGCCCGGACGTGGTGCAGGCCGTCACCGGCGAGCAGATCACACAGAACAGCCTGGGTGGGGCCGATGTGCACGCGCACGTCTCCGGGGTGGCGCACCTGGCTTACGACGACGAGGCAAGCTGCTTGGAGGATGTCCGCTACCTCCTGTCGCTCCTGCCCTCCAACAACCACGAGGCGCCACCCGCCGTGCCCTGCGACGACCCGGCCGACCGGCGCTGCGAGTCGCTGCTCGACCTGGTGCCGGCCGACCCCAACCGCTCCTACGACATGCGCGCGGTGCTGGAACAAGTCGTCGACCATGGCGAGTACTTCGAGGTGCAGCCCGGCTGGGCCCCCAACGTGCTCTGCGCCCTCGCCCGGCTCGACGGCCACGTAGTGGGCGTGGTGGCCAATCAGCCTGCCTCCCTGGCCGGCGTGTTGGACATCCACGCCAGCGACAAGGCGGCGCGGTTCGTCCAGTTCTGCGACGCGTTCAACGTCCCGTTGGTGACGCTGGTGGACGTGCCCGGGTTCCTGCCCGGCGTCGACCAGGAGCACGGCGGCGTCATCCGGCACGGCGCCAAGCTGCTGTACGCCTACTGCAACGCCACCGTCCCGCGGATCTCCGTAGTGCTGCGCAAGGCCTACGGCGGGGCGTACATCGTCATGGACTCCCGTTCCACCGGCGCCGACCTGGCTTATGCCTGGCCCACCAACGAGATCGCGGTGATGGGCGCCGAAGGCGCTGCCAACGTTGTCTTCCGTCGCGAGATCGCGGCCGCGGACGACCCCGAAGCGATGCGCACCCAGCGGATCGCCGAGTACCGGACCGAGTTGATGCACCCGTACTACGCCGCCGAGCGCGGTCTGGTCGACGGCGTCATCGACCCTGCCGAAACCCGGCAGGTGCTCGTCAAGGCGCTGGAAGTGCTCCGGCCCAAGCATGCCGACCTGCCGGCGCGCAAGCACGGCAACCCGCCCGCATGACCACCGGATGGGAACCCTCCGACGGGCCCGTTCTGCAGGTCCTGCGCGGCAACCCCGACCCGACCGAACTCGCCGCCGTAACCGCGCTGCTGGCAATGGCGCTGAGCAGTCCGACGGCCGCCGGGCCGACCCAGCCGGTCGGCAGGCCGCCGAGCTGGACACGCGTGGAGCGCAACCGCTACCGCGGCGCCACCTCCTGGCAGCGCCGCTCCTGACGAGCCGTCCCACGATCCACCCGACGAGGGAAAGGCCAGCCATGTCTCAGTCCCATCACCTAGTACCGCGACAGGCGACGTACTCCATCACCGAGGTCGAGCAGATCAGCGGACTGCCCGCACACACCCTCCGCTGGTACGAGCAGCTGGGCCTGATCGACGGCGTCGCCCGCGGGCCGGGCGGACGCCGTGTCTACTCGCTGAGCCACCTGCGCTGGCTGGAGTTCATCTCCGGGGTGCGCTCCACCGGAATGAGCGTGGCCGACATGACTCGGTACATCGCCCTCGCACGCGAGGGCGACGCGACCGTCCCGGCCCGCCGCCAGATGATGGAGGAACACCGCGTCCGGCTGCGCCGGCGTTTCGACGAGATAGCCGTTTCATTGCGCTACCTGGAACGGAACATCGAGGTCTACCGACAGATCGAGGCCGGCCGGAAGCATTCCGTTCCACTGGAACTTCCCGCCTGAATTTGCCTGCTTCCAGAGCACAGCACCAGCGTCGGCAGCTGTGGGAGAACGCGGCATCCGCGAGAGCAAGAGAACGGAGGAAGGAATGACGGCCGTGCAATCAGCACCCTCGCGCCCGGAGGAATCGCGCAAGGATCGAAAGGTCGCGGTGGTGAGCGGCGGCAGCCGCGGGCTCGGACGCGTCCTGGTCGAGCGGCTGCTGGGCGATGGCTGGACCGTGGCCACCTTCAGCCGCAGCGCGAACGACTTCATCGCCGAGAAGGCGGACCACACACCGGACGTCTTCCACTGGGAGGCGGCGGACCTCAACGAGCCGCAGAGCATGCGGTCCTTCTCGCGCGGCGTCTCCCGCCGCTTCGGGCGGGTCGACCTGCTAGTGAACAACGCGGGCGTGCTTCACCAGGAACTCTTCCTGACCACCGCGGCCAAGCAGATCGACACCCTGGTCACCAACAACCTGCTCGCACCGATCATGCTGACCCAGGCCTGCGCCCGGCTCATGACCCGGCACGGTGGCGGCACCATCATCAACATCTCTTCGATCAACGCGATCCGGGGCTATCGGGGCGTGTCGGTCTACGCCGCGGCCAAGGCGGGGCTGGACGGGTTCAGCCGCAGCCTCGCCCGCGAACTCGGCGCTTTCAACATACGGGTGAATTCGATCATTCCCGGATTCTTCGAGAGCGACATGACCGCGGAGGTCACTGACGACAACCGCGAAAAGATCCAGCACCGGACCCCGCTGGGCCGTCTAGGGACGGTTGACGAGATCGCCGACGCGGTTCTCTTTCTCACCTCACCCAGAGCGCACTTTGTCACCGGGCAATCCCTGGTAATCGACGGAGGAATCACATGCTGACCGAGAACACCACCACGGACGGCCGCTCAGTGGAAACCCTGATACTGGAAGAGATCCAGGCTCTTCTGCTGGACCAGAACAGCGACACCGACGGCTTGGGGCTGGACGAGACGCTGATGAAGGCAGGCCTCAACTCCCTCATGCTGGCCCAGCTCCTGATCCAGTTGGAGGACGAGCTCGGGGTCGACCCGTTCGGCGACGAGCGCTCCATCACGGACATGCGCACGGTCCGCGACCTGGTCCAAGCCTACCAGGACGCACTGACGCCGAAGGCGGCGGCCTGACATGGCGGCCGGACAGCGGCTTCTGCTGCGCTCCGTCGATGACTACCTGGGCCCGGCCGAGAGCCGCTTCTTCTCCCGCGGCTACCAGCGGGCCGAGTACGCCGTGCACGGCATCACCGTGCTGCCCGCACAGACCGGGGAGCTGTGCGTGACAGCGTCGGCCGATCTCAGCTACCCGGCCGACTGGTCCAAGAAGAAGGACGGCGTCGACCTTCGCCCGCACCTGAGCACCGTCGACGCGCTGGTGCTCGGCGTGCAGCTGGCCGAGGTACACCTGGCCCGGGCGCGGCGGCTGGACGCCGTACAACGGCGTACGACGCGGCTCCGTAAGATCGTGCTGCGGGCCGGCAACGAGCCGCAGGAGGAGCTCACCGGAGTACCGCTGAGTGCCACATGGCTACGCTCCGAGCCGCTCGCCGCAGACGCCGGACGCGCGCTGTCGGTCTACGACTGTACGGTCGGCGGGCTCCGGGTGCGCTGCGAACTGGAGCACCCGGCCCCGGCCGGGGACACCGAGACCCAGGCCGTCTTCGGCTCCCTGGCCGAGGCGCTGGGCGAGGGCGAACTCCGCTTCTACGGAGAGGGCTTCAAGTTCCGTCGGCACACCGTGGAAGAAGTCCGCGTCGACACTCCGGCGCTGAGCGCCGAGGCAGAGGTGCGCTTCACCGCGGTGCCGGGCAGCCCCGCTGCGACCGAGGGCGTGGAGGGCGAGCACTCCGACTGCCCCTCGCTGATCGACTGTTTCGTCGTCAACCTCCAGCTCGCCCAAATTCTCATGTACGAGCTGGACGGACTGAGCCGGGCGAACAGCAACACGCTCTGGATGATGCAGACCGTGCTGGAGGCGCCGGAGCACCCGGTACCGCTGCCTGTCGCGGGGCAGCACGCGCTGCGTGCCGCCACAGAACTGTCCGGCAAACGGCTTTTGCCGCTGCGCGGGAGCACCTGGCGCAGCGTCGACCTGCGCGGCGAGATGGCGGGGATCGGCATGCGGGCGGCATTCGCCCACGAGCTGCCCGCTCGTGACACCCCGTACCTCCCCTGAACTCCACGACTCACAGGAGCCGTTCCATGCGACTGTCCATATCCGGCACCTACTCGGCCGGGAAGACCTTCACCACGATGGCCCTCTCGTATCACACCGGCATTCCGCGTTCCCCCGCCAAGACCATCCGGGAGATCATGCCGGACGCCGTGCCGGGCAAGGCGCTGACCGAGGTCACGCCCGCGGAGTACATCCAGCTGGCGGTCCGCCGCCACGTAAGCCGCGCCGTCAACGAGGCGCTGCTGGGCGATGACTTCATCGCCGACGGCTCCTCCCTGCAGGAGTGGACCTACGCCGCGGCTCGGGTCGGCTTCGGCATGGACCCTGGCACCTACGACGGCACTCCGCCGGCTCGCACCCCCGAGATGGCCTTCTTCGAGGAGGTGACGGCGCAGCTCGGGCACGCCTTCCGGCAGCACGTCAAGGAGTCCTTCGACGGTTTCGTCCACCTGCGCAACGAGTTCCCGCTGAGCAAGGACGGCCACCGGCCGATGAACGAGGAGTTCCGGGCGAGCTGCGACGAGATGCTGCTGCGCGCCCTGGACGAGATGGAGATCCCCTACCTGCAGGTCGGCGGCACCGTCCCGGAGCGGCTGCAGGCGATCGTCGAGCGCTTCGGCCTGCCCGTCGTGCGCGGCATCGACGAGGCGATCGAGCTGGCGTCCGCCGACTACACGAAGGTCGACTGGCGCCTGGAGCACGTCCGCGCACAGAGCGCTGCTTCGGCGGCGGCGACTGCGGCAGTCGTCTGACAGCACATCAACTCCGCGGCGCGGGGCACACCCTCTGTCCCGCGCCGCCGGGACGGCACCCACACAACCAGAGAAAAGGTGTGACACATGTCCGACAATGCGAAGTCGGCCCGGGCCCCGGAGGCCCCCTATCCGCGTCGGTGGCTGATGCTGCCCGTGCTGCTTGCCGCAATGTTCATGGCCCAGTTCGACCTGTACGTGGTCAACGTAGCAGCGGCCTCACTGGAGAAGGACCTCGACGCCGGCCAGGCGGCACTGGAGCTGATCGTCGCCGGCTACGGCTTCACCTACGCCAGTGGGCTGGTCACCGGCGGACGGCTGGGGGACCTCATCGGTTCCCGGAAGATGTTCCTTTACGGGACGTTCGCCTTCACGGTGGCGTCCCTGCTCTGCGGGCTCGCCCAGTCACCCGGGGAATTGGTGGTCGCCCGGCTGTTGCAGGGCCTCACCGGCGCGGCGATGGTCCCCCAGGTACTCGCAATGATCACCGCCGTCTTCCCCCCGGCCGAGCGATCCCGGGCGCTCGCCTGGTTCGGCGTGACGGTGGGCGTGGGCGCGGTGGCCGGCCAGGTGCTGGGCGGTGCGCTGCTCCAGGTGAACGTGCTCGGCCTGGGCTGGCGGGTGATTTTCCTGGTCAACGTGCCGATCGGCCTGGTGGCACTGGCCTTCGCGCTGCGGCTGCTGCCGCACCGCGCCTCGGGCAACCGGCCTCGGCTCGACCCGTTGGGCGCGGTCGGCGTCTCGCTGAGCCTGGCCCTGGCTCTCCTCCCGCTGGTGCTGGGGCAGACCGAGGGCTGGCCGGTGTGGACCTGGATCAGTCTGATCTGCTCGGTACCGGTCATGGCTCTGACCCTCTGGTGGGAGGGCGCGCTCTCCCAGCGCGGCGGTCAACCGCTGCTCGAACTGGGCCTGTTCCGCAACAGCACCTTCGCCCGCGGTCTGGTGGTCTGCCTCGGAACCTTCTGCTCCTTCTTCAGCTTCATGTTCGCGCTGACTTTGGTGATGCAGTCCGGTCTCGGACTGACCCCGCTCCAGGCCGGCTTCACCTTCACCCCGCTGGGCCTGGCCTTCGCCGGAGCCTCGATCGCCTCTCCCCGGATGGCCGCCCGGCACGGCGGCAGGCTGGTCACCGTGGGCACCGCGGTTGCAGCCGTGGGCATGGTGGCACTGCTCGCCGTGCTGAACCTCTCCGGCGGGCACACCAGCGCGGTGCGCCTGCTCGGCCCGATGGTGCTCATCGGCCTGGGCAACGGTCTCGCCGTGCCGGCGCTGACCGGCGCCGTGCTGGCCGGCGTGAAGCCGGTCCAGGCGGGCGCCGGCGCGGGCGTGCTGACCACCACTCAGCAGTTCTCGAGCGCCGCCGGCGTGGCAGGCAT
The DNA here is from genome assembly GCF_036281785.1 of Streptomyces chiangmaiensis. Lineage (NCBI taxonomy): Bacteria > Bacillati > Actinomycetota > Actinomycetes > Kitasatosporales > Streptomycetaceae > Streptomyces > Streptomyces chiangmaiensis. The sequence continues at coordinate 29,119 of NZ_JAYWVC010000065.1, forward strand.
CGGCAGCGTCTTCTTCGCCGCGCTGAGCTCCCGACACGGGGTGGCCGACTACGCCTCCGCCTTGGAGTGGGTGGCCGCGATCGACCTGGTCCTGGTCCTCATCGCCTGCGGCACCAGCGTGCTGCTGCCCCGTCCGCCACGCGCCGCTGCGGCGGCCGGTACGCCGGGCGCGGCTCCTGCCGTGAACAACTCCGCCCCGGCCGCCGCGACCCCCGGCAACCGCTGAAACACCGACCCTGTGGAGCATCGCATGGACATCCCCACCGGTTCCTCGACCGAGGCGCGCAAGCGGCGCATAGCCCTGCTCTTCGAGGAAATCATCACCAACAACCGGCTGGAGCTCGCCGACGAGATCTTCGCCGAGGACTTCTTCTGGCCGCAGTTCGGCCTGCGCGGCCCGGAGGGCGTACGCACCTGGGTGCGCGCCTTCCGCACGGCTTTCCCGGACATCAGCGACATGGTGCAGGAGCAGACCGCGGAGGGCGACATCGTGGTGACCCGGCTGGAGTGCATCGGCACCCAGCTGGGCCCGTTCCGCGGCCTGCCGCCGTCCGGGAAGAAGGCCGTCTTCACCGCAATAGGCATTGACCGCTTCCGCGGGGACAAGGTCGTCGAGCGCTCCGCGCACTTCGACATCGCCGACCTGATGCGCCAGCTGGGCCACGAGACCCTCGTGGTGCCTGCGGCAAACAATCCGTGAGCCGCCCCGGGGTCACGGCGGTTCCCCCGTCCGCCGTGACCCCGGGCCGCTCCGGCCATCCCGTCCCCGGCCGAGAAAGGCGATCACCATGCGGCCGACGCGCTTCGCTTACGTCCAACCGGAATCGGTCGAGGACGCCGTCGCCTGTCTGCGGACACACGGGCCCGATGCCCGGGTGCTCGCCGGAGGCCAGAGCCTCCTCCCCCTGCTCAACCGCCGCCTGCTGCGCCCTGCCGCGCTGGTGGACCTCAGGCGCCTGACCGGCCTGCGCAAAGTGCGGCAGGACGGGTCGGGGCTCCGCATCGGCGCCCTGACCACCCATCACGACCTGGAGACCCCGCAGGGCCCCGCAGCTCACCCCGACTGGGCAGTGCTGGCACAGACCGCCCGACTGGTGGGACACCTGCCCATCCGGACCCGCGGAACCGTGGGCGGCAGCCTTGCCCACGGCGACCCGGTCGCCGAGTGGTGCCTGCTCGCCGTGCTGCTCGACGCCGAGATCACCGCCACGGGCCCGGACGGCTCCCGCACGATCACCGCGGACCGGTTCTTCACCGGTGCCACCAACGGCCCCCGCACCGCCCTGCGCTGGGACGAGATCATCACCGAGGTGCTCTTCCCGGCTCCCGCGCCGACCTCGGCGCTGGTCGAGTTCTCGCCGCAGGACAAGGAGCTTCCGCTGGTCGCCGCGGCGGCCGAGGTCCGGCTCGCAGCGGACGGCACCGTCGCCGCCGTACGCCTGGCCCTGGCCGGCGCGGCCGACCGCCCGGTGCGCGCCCGCGCCGCCGAACGCGCCCTGGTCGGCCGCCCGGCGGACACCGCGCTCCCCGAGGCAGCAGCCTCCTTGGTGGTCCGTTCGCTCACTCCGCCCGACGACGCCCGTGCCTCCAGCGGGTACCGCCGCGAACTCGCCACCGTCCTGACCACCCGCGCGCTCCGCGCGTCCCTTCGGAAGGCAGATCCCCGATGACCGCCTTTCAGCCCGGATCCATCCGGGCGCAGTTCCCCTCGGACACCGAGGAGACGGCCGTGCCCGTGCGGCTGACCGCCAACGGGCAACCCGTGGAATTCCCCGTTGATCCCTGGCGCAGCCTTGCCGATGTGCTCCGCCGCAAGCTCGGGCTCCCCGGCACCACCGTCGGCTGCGAGTCGGGCAGTTGCGGCACCTGCACCGTGCTGGTGGACGGTGCGCCGGTGCGGGCCTGCCTGATGCTGGCCGTGCAGGCGGACGGCGCCGCCGTCGAGACCGTCGAGTCGCTCGCGGTGGGCGGCAAGTTGAACGAGCTCCAGCAGGCATTCCAGGAGCACGGTGCCCTGCAGTGCGGATTCTGCACCCCTGGATTCCTCATGCTGGGCACCGAGCTGCTGCGTCGGGAGCCGGCCGCGGACCGGGAGCGGATCCGCGAGTGCGTCGCGGCGAACCTGTGCCGCTGCACCGGCTACGCAGGGATCGTCGACGCCATCGCCTCGCTGGCCGCGCCCGGCCCGGAAGGTCCCGCCAGCGAATCGAGCAGCATGCGAGGCACCGCATGAGCGTCATCGGCACCTCCGTACCCAGGCTTGAGGACGACCGGTTGCTGCGCGGGCGCGGCCGCTTCCACGACGACATCGTGCGCCCCGGCCAGCTGTGGCTGCGGGTCGTGCGCTCCCCGTCGGCGCACGCGCGGATTCGCGGCGTGGACACCTCCGCGGCCGAGCGGATGCCCGGCGTCGTCACCGTGGTGACGGCCACCGACCTGCCCGGCTCGCCGCGGATCCCGGTCCGCCAGCCACACCCGGGCATCGACTTCACCCCCTATCTGCAGCCGCCGCTGGCCACAGGTTTCGTCCGCTACGTCGGCGACCCGGTCGCCGCCGTACTCGCCGACGACCCCTACCTCGCCGAGGACGCCGCCGACGCGGTGCGGCTCGACCTGGAGGAGCTGCCGGTGGCGCTGGACGCCCACGCCGCCGCGACCGGGCGGCTGGCCAGTCGCCCGGATGTGCCCGCGGAGGTGGGCGTGGTGGAGTTCGGCTACGGGGAGGTGGACGAGGTCTTCGCCACGGCACCGCACGCCTTCTCGGTGGATCTGACGGTGGGCCGGCACAGCGGCACCCCGCTGGAGCCGCGAGGACTGGTCGCGGAGTACGACGAGCGCACTGACCGGATGACGGTGTGGGGCGCCACCAAGGTCCCCTATTTCAACCGCCGGGTAGTCGCCGGGATGCTCAGCGTTCCGGAGCACCGCATCCACATGCCGGAGTCCGACGCGGGCGGCAGCTTCGGAGTGCGCGGCGAGTTCTACCCGGAGGACCTGCTGGTGCCCTGGCTGTGCCTGCGCACCCGCCGTCCTGTGAAGTGGGCCGAGGACCGCACCGAGCACATGATCGCCGCCAACCACGCGCGGGAGCAGCGGCACGTGCTGGAGCTGGCTCTGGACGACGAGGGGCGGCTGCTCGCGCTGCGCGACGAGGGCTGGCTGGACACGGGAGGGTACATCCGCACCCACGGCGCGGTGGTGGCCTCACTCACCGCCGCCATGGTCTCCGGCCCGTACCGGCTGCCCGCCTGTCGAAGCCGGATCCACATCGTCACCACCAACAAGACGCCGATCGGCACCTACCGCGCCCCGGGCCGCTTCCAGCACAACTTCGTCCGGGAGCAGGCCCTGGACATCGCGGCCGACCGACTGGGCATCGACCCGGTCGAGTTGCGCCGTCGCAACCTGCTGAACGAGGCCGAGCTTCCGCTGCGCCGCCCGATGAACATCTTCGGGGCGCCGATGTTGCTGGACGGCAAGGACCATCTGGCCCACTTCGACTCCTCCCGGGAGCACTTCGGGTTCGAGACCTGGCGCGCGGAGGCCCGGACCGCCCGAGCGGCCGGCCGCCTGGTCGGCACCGGGTGCGCGGTGATTCTGGAAAAGGCCGGGCTTGGCCACGACAGTGCGGTGGTCGATGTCGGCGTCACCGGCGCGGTGCGGGTCTCCATGGGAGGCTCCGGCTCCGGCCAGGGCGTGGAGACGGTCATGGCACAGATCGTCGCCGAGGAGTTCGGCATCCAGGCGGCCGACGTGAAGGTCGTGCTCTCCGACACGGACATCCTCCCGGACGGCGCGGGCAGCTTCGCCAGCCGCACCACGGTCGTCGGCGGCACGGCCGTGAAGTCGGCCGCCGAGGCGGCGCTGCGCAAGGCACGCCGGGTGGCGGCCGCGCTGCTGGAGGTGGAGCCGGAGCAGCTGGTGGCGCGCGGCGGCGCGCTGCTGGTCGCGGATCGGCCCGAGACACGCATCGGCCTGGGCGAGATCGTCGAGGCCTGCTTCACTCCGCGCTTCGTCCAAAGCGGCGAGGAGCCAGGCCTGGTCGGCCGCGGCACCTACGCCGCGGACGGCATGACGTACCCCTACGGCGTGCACTACGCCCAGGCGGAGGTGGACCCGGAGACCGGGCTGGTGCGGCTGCTGCGCTACGCGATCAGCTACGAGATCGGACGGGCTGTCAACCCTCGTATGGTGCACGGCCAGCTCTACGGTGGGGCAGTGCAGGGCATCGGCGGGGCGCTGCTGGAGGAGTTCCGCTACGACGAGCGTGGCACACCGCTCTCCACCACCCTGAACGACTACCTGTGGCCGCGCGCCACCGACGTACCGGACATCCAGATCACCATTCACGAGGATTCCCCCGCGCCCGGCAATCCGCTCGGCGTGCGCGGCGCGGGCGAGGGCGGCACCGCCGGTGTGGGCGCAGCGGTGGCCAACGCCGTCCGCGACGCCCTGCAGCTGCCAGGCGACGTCGGCACGCTGCCGCTGCACCCGGAGCGTGTGCTGGCGCTGCTCCGCCGCAAAATCACCGAAAATGCAGGCCCCGGTTCCGAGCCCCGGAAGGGATAACGATGCATCAGTTCACCGGCCTCCCGGCACACGGCGAGGCCCCGTGCGACGACCCGCTCTGCGATCACCCGTTTCCGGAGACGGTGCAGCCGGATCCGGACGTGCCCTTCCGCGCCGACCGGGAGACCCGCACCCGACTGCTGGAGACCTACCTGCGCGCCGAGTTGGCTCGGGCGCTGCGCACCTCACCCGAGCGGATCACCGCCGATCGCCCGCTGAGCATTCTAGGCGTGGGCTCGATGATGGGCCTGGAGTTGCAGCGCCGCATGGAGGAGGCGCTGGGAGTGCCGGTCGGCCTCTCCCAGGTGCTGACCGCACAGAGCCTCGGTGACCTGGGGGACTACCTGGCCGCCTTGTACGACGTGCCCTCCTCGGCGGCGGCATGAGCGTGGACAGCGAGATGCGCGTCGAGCTCTGGCTGCTGGGCCGGCCCGAGCACGGCAGGTCGGCGGCCACGCTCGATCTCTCGATCCTGGACGAGGAGGAACGCCATCGGGCCGGCACCTGCAGGCGCTCGGCCGGCGGCGCTCTCTATGCCACGGCGCACATCGCGCTCCGGCGCCTGCTCGGCGACCGGCTCTGCATGCCCGCGGCCGAACTGTTCTTCGTCCGCGAGCCCTGTCCGGGATGCGGCGAGCCGCACGGCCGCCCAGCCCTCGCCGCCCCTTCCGCCGACGTGCACTTCTCGCTCTCGCACAGCAACGGCATGGTATTGATCGGCATCGCGGGCACCCCCATCGGCGTGGACGTGGAACCTGTGCCCCGCTCCGAGACGGTGCGGATCTGCACGCCTGCCCTGCACCCTGCCGAGCGGGAGGAGGTCCTGGCCGTCCCCGAGGGCCTCCCCCGCCGGGTCGCCTTCGGTCGGCTGTGGACCCGCAAGGAGTCGTACCTCAAGGGCATCGGGACCGGGCTCGCCCGCGGCCTGGCCCTGGACTACCTGGGCGACGATCCCGCCCGCCGCCCGCCCGGCTGGACGGTGATGGACATCCCCTGCGGTCCTCACCACTGCGCGGCGACGGCGATCCACGGCCGGGGACCCGTGGTGCCCACCGTCCGCCGGCTGTCCGAGCAGTGGCTGCTCGCCGCGGAAGGCAGCCGCCCCTACGGCGTCAGGACCGCATCTCCCAAGGCTGCCTGACGGCCGTCACCTCATGAGTTCCGAATCAGGTCCGAACCGGTTCCGAAAGGGAAGGTCCGATGCACGAGATCGCCGCCCGGCTGACTGCCTGGCATGCGGCCGGACAGGCGTTCGCGGTCGCCAGCGTGGTCGGAGTATCCGGCAGCGCGCCGCGCGAACCCGGTGCGGCACTGGCGGTGAACGCTGCCGGTGAAGCGGTGGGCAGCGTCTCCGGCGGCTGCATCGAGGGAGCGATCTACGAACTCTGCCAGAAAGCGATCTGCTCCGGCCGGCCTCAATTGCACTCCTTCGGCTACAGCGACGCGGACGCCTTCGCCGTCGGGCTCAGCTGCGGCGGCACCATCGAGGTCTTCGTCCACCCAGTGCTGCCCGCGACGCCCCGGAGCGGGTCCGGTCTCGCGCTCGGTCTCGCAGCGATCGCCAAGGGCGAGCCAGTCGCCGTGCTCCGTGTCATCGACGCCCCCGCGGAGATGGCCGGACTGGTCGGCAGCACGCTGGTGGTCGGCGGTGCGGACCGGGAACCGCGCCTCCCGCGCCGGCCGGGGCGGCGCCCCGGCCCGCCACAGCTGATGCCGTCCCCGGCCCTGGAAGCGGCGGTCCTGGCACAGGCGCGCGCCTTCCTGTGCGCCGGCCGCACCGGACAGATCGTGCTGGCGGCGGACGGGCGCCCGTGCGGGCCGAGTGACAAGCTCTCCGGCTCCCAGCGGGGCGGGATCACCTTCTTCGTCGAGTCGTACCGCTCCGCGCCGCGGATGGTGGTCTTCGGGGCGATCGACTTCGCGGCGGCGGTCGCCCGGATCGGGGGCTTCCTCGGCTACCACGTCACGGTGTGCGACGCGCGGCCCGTCTTCGCCACCCCTGCGCGCTTCCCGACCGCGGACGAAGTGGTCGTCGACTGGCCGGACCGCTATCTGAAAGCCCAGCACCGAGCCGGGCGGCTGGACGGCCGCACGGCGGTCTGTGTGCTCACGCACGACGCCAAGTTCGACATCCCGCTGCTGGAAAGCGCGCTACGGCTCCCGCTGGGGTACGTCGGCGCGATGGGCTCGCGCCGGACGCACCGCGAGCGCCTGGAGCGCCTGCGCGAAGCCGGACTCACCGGGGCTGAACTCGCCCGGCTGCACTCCCCCATCGGCCTCGACCTCGGCGCCCGCACCCCCGAAGAGACCGCCGTGGCCGTCGCCGCCGAGATCGTCGCCGAACTCCGAGGCGGTGGCTGCCTCCCTCTCACCGGCACCGACTCCCCCATCCACCATGCCGTTCGGCCACTCGCTTGAGCTTCAGGCGGACGTTGTCGACGTTGTTGGGCGCGGTCCCCACGTCCATCGCCTCGCACACCGCCCGCGCCCGCCAACGGGGCGTCGGCTGTGGCGAACACCGCGTGATCTGCCGGTAGGCAGGATGGTCCGGATCGCTCCGCAACTGACCGATGCCGAGCTGGTCACGCTCGCGGTGATGCAGGCCATGCTGGGCTTCACCTCCGAGGCCAAGTGGCTTCCCACCTGCGGCGTCTCTTCCCCTGCCTGCCGAAGCAACCCGGCTACAACAAGCGCCTGCGCAAGGCCGCCGAGCTGCTGCGGCGAGTGACCCGGCTGCTGGCCACCGACACCTCCGTATGGAGCCACGACGTGTGGATCGTGGATTCCACGCCGGTGGAGTGCGGGCGCTCCGCGAGACCGTCAAACACTCCGACCTGGCTGGGTGGGCCGAGTACGGGTACTGCGCCAGCCACAGCCGATTCTTCTGGGGCGTGCGCCTGCACCTGGTGTCCCCTGCAGGGCGTGCCGATCGCCTTCGCCCTGACCGGGGCCAAGGCCGACGAACGCGAGACCCTGCTGGACCTGCTCGCCGCCAAATCGGGCCTGACCGCCGCCCGGCCTGAACAGACGCTGATCGGCGACAAGAACTACTTCGGCCTCGGCTTCGAGCACCAGTTGGCCGACCACGACATCCGGCTGCCGCGGCCGGCTCGGCCGAACCGGCAGTGACGCGTCCAGAGCCGGATAGCGCTCGCGAGCGCTTCCTCGCTGCCGGAGAGCCCAGGCAGCATGGCCTTCTGCTCGGGGTGGCCCGACTGCTCACCACCAGTCCGCAGACAGTCCGCAGGACGGTCGAAAGCTGCCGTCGCACGCCATCGCTTGCCAACGGCAAAGTACCTGGTCAGAAGCATCATCGACTTCCCGCCGCAGGTCAGGATCGGCCCCCATGTATTCCGGTTCAACGTTTAGGCGTCGCCATAGCATCGGCGTAGCAATCTGACAAATGTGCAGGTCAGATCGGGTCGGTCCCGTTCGGGGCCGGCCCCGTGGTTGTACCCACTGTTGGATCCGTGCTGGATTTCCTGACGTCTCGTCACCTGTCGTCATCCCTGGTTGTCCGCACCATTGCTGGATCGGCGCTGGGTGGGGGTGACGGGCTGTCTGCGGGATGGGCGCAGTCGCGACTGCTGGGCCCTTCCCCCGGGAGCCGGACGGCATCCCGGGGTGGGCCTCGGCCGCAAGTGCGAGTCCTGCAGGGAGCAGCCCCGAACGGGACGGTCGCTGTTACCACTATCGACCCGCCGCCCTACGGGAAGTCGACTCCCACCACCATAAGGAGCCGAGATGACTACCATCCCGCCGACGGCGGTCGCCGGACCCCTGGGCGCGCTCGCATCTCCGCATGAGCCGGCCCAGTCGCGCTCGATGGCCTGACTGAGCAGCCCGAAGCCCCGAATCATGACCATGTCACCGGGCACGCGGCCCCGGCCCTCACCACAGAACTGCGGGCCAGGGCCACTTACGCCTTGACAGCGACAGCCCTCATGAGTTCGGTGATGGCCCTTCTGATCTTTGAGGGGCTCGCCGCCTTAAGGTCGCAAAAGTCTCTGAGAGGGCGGTATCGCCCTCTGGGAAGTCCCTGGGGCAGAGTGGAAAATTCCTGAAAAGCCCCAGGGATCCGAGCGCTTGATGCTGAGGCGGCGGCCCGGAATTCGCCTTACGGGACAGCTGGGCAAGCGGTCACTGACCGCTTGCTTTCAGTAACCGTGGAGGCGTCCCTCGAGCTCATTCAACTAGGCTGTGCTCGCAGTGCGTGCAGGCCCCTCGCGCAGCCTGGACGGGGCTGAGTGGG
>NZ_JAYWVC010000650.1:0-854 GCF_036281785.1 Streptomyces chiangmaiensis
GTCGCGGCAAGCCTGGCCAGCCCGTGTGAGTGCATCCCGTCCGGCAGGTTCAGCACCGCGTCGGCCGGATGCAGATCCCCCACACCAGTGCCGCGGTAGGCGATCCGGGTCACGGTGACCTTGCCGAACACCGTGGCCAGTGTCCGGTGTCGGTTCCGTTCGATGCGGGAACGCTCGACACCGGTGGCGTCCACGACCTCCTGCCGGCGCACCTCGTTGTCGGCCCGCAGGGTCAGGTGGTCCTGGAACAACTGCCGGGTGACCTCGCGCATCCGCGCTCCCAGCAGGTCTTCCAACTGCGCGTGCGTCATCACCGCCGCCTGAGGGGCCGCCAACTCCGTACACACCTCGGCGAACATGCCCGCCGAGGCGGCGAAAGCTTCCTCACACTCCGCGAGCGCGCTCTTGGCCGGCCCAATCACGCTCACCACCCGTGCTTCCTGCCGTCGACCTTGAACAGCCCGGACGAAGGCTCGGCCAGGATCCCGCGTTCCACCAGCCGCTTCAGCTTCGAGCGCATCCCCTCGACATGCCGCGGCTCGATCCCCAGACCCAGCTGCTGGCAGACCTCCTTGCAGCGCATCGCCGCCCCCGAGGTCGCGAAGAGGGCGATGATCTCCCGATACTCCGGCGACATCACCGTCACATCCAGCTCCGCCTCCGCCTTCACCAGTGCCACAGCAACCCCGTCCGCACCCCCACCCGCGACGTCCGCACCCGGCACCGGAGAAGACGGCGCGGCCAGCACCTCCTCCACCGTCTCCCGCGCGATCTGCAACCGCGCCAGCTGTTCCTCGACCCGCGACAACTCTTCGGTCAGACCAGCGATCTGCTCACGCAGCCGCTCAACCTGG
>NZ_JAYWVC010000651.1:0-852 GCF_036281785.1 Streptomyces chiangmaiensis
ATGACCTCGTCCACCGCCTCGCGGCCGAGACCACGGGAGAATGGGACACCATCGGCGCCACCTGCCTGTACGCGGTCTACGACCCGGCGGCCTGCACCTGCGTCCTGGCCAGCGCCGGCCACCCGCCGCCCGTACTGGCTCGGCCCGACGGCACCACCCAACTCCTCGAGATCTCCCCCGGCCCGCCCCTGGGCGTCGATAGCATGCCGTTCGAGACCACCACCGTCGACCTGCAGCCCGGCAGCCTCCTCGCCCTCTACACCGACGGCCTCATCAGACGCGGCGATGACGACATCGAGGCCGGCATGCGGCGGCTGACGGAGAATCTCACGACGCACTCCGGCCCTGACCACTCCCTGGTCGAGACCGGCCGCGCCCTCCTGGCCGACCCGGGTGAAACCCCGCCCCGCGATGACATCGCCCTTCTGCTGGCTTGCACACGAGCTGTGCCTGCGAAGAACACCGTGAGCTGGGAGTTCCCCGCGGACCCGGCCGTCATCGCACACGCTCGTGAGGCTGCTGCCCGCCAGCTGACCACCTGGGGCCTCGACGACCTCGCGTTCACCACCGAACTCATCGTCAGCGAATTGGTCACCAATGCCGTCCGCTACGCCGGAGGCCCGGTAGGGCTGCGACTCATCCGCGAGGATGTGCTGGTCTGCGAAGTCACCGATCCCAGCAACACCCAGCCGCGCATGCGCCGAGCCCGCTGGAGCGATGAGGGAGGCCGCGGCCTCTTCCTCGTCGCTCAGCTCACCACCCGCTGGGGCAGCCGCTACGGTCAGCAAGGAAAAACCATCTGGGCTGAGCAAGCGATCCAGCGCCGTCACTCGCACCCTGCAGAAGAACTAG
>NZ_JAYWVC010000652.1:0-850 GCF_036281785.1 Streptomyces chiangmaiensis
CAACATCGTGACTCTGTTGGCGATCTTGTGAGGGTCAGCTGGTGGCGGTGCAGAGGGCGTGGAAGTGGCTGGGTGCCCGCTGCTTTTGGGTCGGAGTGGCGATCCAGTCGGCGATCCGGGTGACGTTGCAGGCCAGAGCGGTCAGGACGTGCTGGACGTGGGTCTTGCGCAGGCCCCGGTAGCGGGTTCTGCGGAGGCCGCAGGTGCGGATGTTCTGGGAGAGGGTGGCCTCGATGCCGGCCCGGATCGCGTATCGGTCCTGCCACTGCCGGGTCCGTTGGTCGAGGCGGTTGGCCTGCTGGATCTCGTGCAGTTCGCGGGTGGGCAGCAGGGCGAGCGAGCGCGGACGGACTTCGGAGTTGGTGCACTGGGGCCGGTCCGTGCAGGCCCGGCATGCGGCCTCGCCGAAGCGGACCTGGATGTAGTCGTGGCCGGAGATCCGCAGTGGCTTCCAGGTCCGGCTGGTCTGCCCGCGGGGGCAGACGACCTGGTGGCCGTCCCAGTCGACGGTGAAGGAGGCCTTGTCGAACCCGTTCTGTGCTTTGGTCTGGTGGCTGGGGTCGGGAGCGACCGGGCCGAGCAGCGTGATCTGGTGGACGAGCTGGGCGTGTTCGATCCGCTGCGCGGTCACGTAGGCGGCATCGACCACGTGCTCGCCCGGCGCCAGGCCGGACGCGGCGAGGTCCTCGTGGATCTTGTCGGTGAGCTCGCCGTCCTGGACCGGGGCGATCGTCGTGGCCACGTGCACCACCACCTCCGGCAGGTCTAACGTGCACGTTTCCGTGAAATGGGTGCGGTAACCGGACCATGCGGTGTCCCGCTTGACGCAGTAGTGCGCGTCGGTGTCGTA
>NZ_JAYWVC010000653.1:0-845 GCF_036281785.1 Streptomyces chiangmaiensis
GCGAACGACCGCCCATATGATCGAGGTAAGTGCGTTGTGGCAAAGGGAGTCCCTGTTCGATGAGCAGGGACTTCTTCGTGTGCAGGGCGTGATCGCGGAGGGTTAGGGGCAGGCAGCGGACGGCTTGTTGTTGATCGAGGAGGGTTCGATGCCGTCGGTGCTGGGGTTGATGGAACGGCGTGAGGCGCGGGCGAGGCAGGAGCTGGAGTCCTGGACGGAGGTTTTGGAGCAGGCTCAGGCGGAGGTGAATGCCGCGCGGGAGCGAGTCGAGCGGGCCCGGGTGGGGCGTGAGGAGCTCGTGTCGGTGCTGGCCGAGGAGAGCGCGGTGAATACGCCGGTCTCCGTGTCGTCTGGTGGTGAGGTGGCTACCGCTGTGGGATCGAGTGGCTCCGGCGCGGGGCATGGTGAGCGGCCGCCGGCGTGGCGGTCGGGCATGGGCGAGGAGGTGCTCAGCGGCCTGTATCGGGAGGTGTTCGCCGCTGTCGTGGCCGCTGCGGGGCCGGTGAGCGGGGTGGAGTTGACGCGGGCGGTGGGTCGGGATGCGGAGATCAAGAACGAGGTGGAGAAAATCCGTCACCGTGCCTATGCGCTCGAGAAGCGGGGCTGGCTGGTGCGGGCGGGAGACGGACGGTTCACGCCGGCGCCCGGAGCAGTCGCTCGGGGCGCTTCTCCGGCCAGCGCGGGGCATCGCCGGCCATCTGGCGCGACAGCCTGATCGTGGCTGCCCACCACACCATTTGCTGGTGGTGATCGGGGCGGCGTTCGTGGTCGCGGTTGAGACACCCCATGTCGTTGAGTGTCAAGCCGCAGGGGCTTGGTCGTGGGCGTGGTGTGACCAGGCGGTC
>NZ_JAYWVC010000654.1:0-844 GCF_036281785.1 Streptomyces chiangmaiensis
GGTCGTGTCCCTTGTCGTGGTGTAGCCGATCAATTGGACGTTGTGTTGGTGGTGTTGGGTAGTCCGGGGGCGCTTTCGGGGAGCTCGGCGGGGTAGATCTGGTCCATGCTGCCCTCGGGGAGGTAACGGCGGGGGAAGGCGATCCACTCGTCGTGCATTTCGAAGAGCACGGCGGTGACCAGCCGCAGCAGCGCGTCGTCGTTGGGGAAGACCTGGACGACGTCGATGCGACGCTTGATTTCTCGGTTGACCCGCTCCAGTGGATTTGTGGACTGGATCTTCTTCCAGTGGCGTTCCGAGAAGGCCGCGAAGGCCGTCAGGTCGTCCTTGGCCTCCAGGAGCATCCGTTTGACCTGGGGGGACTGTGTGCCGAGCATGTCGGCGACCGTGTCGAGCTGGCCGCGGACGGCGGCCTGGTCGGGCTGAGCGAAGATGGTGCGGATGGTGGCGGCGACCATCTCGGCGGCGTCCTTCGGGATCACGCCGAAGACGTTGCGCAGGAAGTGCACCCGGCAGCGCTGGTAGGAGGCGCCGATCATGACCTTGCGGATGGCCTTGACCAGGCCCGAGTGGTGGTCGCCGAGCACGAGCCGGACCCCGTTCAGGCCGCGTTCGCGCAGGTGGCGGAGGAACTGGGTCCAGAACACCTCGGTCTCACTGTCGCCGACCATTACACCCAGCACCTCTCGGCCGCCGTCCTCGGTGATGCCGGTGGCGATCACCACGGCCCGGGAGACGATCTGGTGCGCGACCCTGGCCTTGCAGTACGTCGCGTCCAGGTACATGTAGGGGAACCGAACGTGGTCCAGGGGCCGGGTGCGGAAAGCGGTCAGCTGGGTGTCCA
>NZ_JAYWVC010000655.1:0-837 GCF_036281785.1 Streptomyces chiangmaiensis
TGAAGGACACGAAACGGGCCAGCTTCCCGGGGTCGGCGACGGTCTCGGCCCGCGGGTGCACGCCGAGCTGCGGCGGAAGGGCCACGGCATCAACCGGAAGAGGGTCGAGCGGATCATGCGCGAGCGCGACATCCGCGGGATCACCCGCCGCCGGCGCCGCCACCTGACGAAGCAGGACGCTATGGCTGCCCCGGCCCCGGACCTGGTAGGCCGCGTCTTCACCAAATACCTCCGAGGACGCCCCGGCCTTCGGGCCGGGGAGGAGTCGGACCCCTGCGGAGCAGGGCAGGAAACGGGGTTTCGCCCCCAGGGCGAAAGCCCGCCCACATGATCGGGCCGGTCGAAGACCGGCCCCACCCGGCCGAGCACCAACCGCCCCGCGCCCAGGCGACGCGGGGTTCCCTCCCCGGCACGACCTACCGCTCGTGCCGGCCAGCGTCCGGGGGGATACGCACCGACGGACCGGACCCGGCTGCCTCGCGCAGCCCACCGGCACCAGGGCGTGACCACGATCAGCACACCCACCACCAGCCGACACCGGCCACAAGGGGCAGCACTGGGCGCGGGCTTCCACCTGCACGCTCACGCTTCCCGCCCAGGTGGGCAGAACCCGCACCGGACCCTACGGTCCGCATGGAATCGCTTAGCTGATCAGCAGTCCAGCGCACCTTCGGTGCACGCCGGGGGCACAGTAAATCCGGGCGCGCGCTGAGGGTGCTTCTGCGAGCCCTGACGAGGTGTAGGCCCCGTTCGGGATCACGAGGTGTTCGTTCCGGCTGAAACCGATGTCTCTGTGATGCTGTGCAGCTCGCTGATCAGCATGGTGCTGAGGGCCGA
>NZ_JAYWVC010000656.1:0-834 GCF_036281785.1 Streptomyces chiangmaiensis
GCCCCACCCGAACCCCGCCAAGGCCGCCGCCGGCCAGCGCATCCACAAACTCCAGCCCGACCCCGTCACCGCACCCGTCGTGCAGCGGATCTTCACCCTCTACTTCGACGGACTCAGCGACAAAGCCATCGCCGCCCAACTCACCCGCGACGCCATCCCCTGCCCCTCCGCCCACGACCCGACCCGCAATCCCCACCGCCCGAAAACGGCATGGCAGCAGGGCGCCGTACGCGCCATTCTGATCAACCCCCGCTACACCGGTTACGAGGTCTGGAACAAGCAGCGCAAGGAAGAACGCCTCCTCGACGTCGACGACGTCACCCTCGGCCACCGCACCACGATGACTCACAACCCCGTCGAGGAGTGGATCCGCTCCAACGAACCCGCCCACGAAGCGATCATCAGCCCGAACCGGTTCGCCACCGTCCAAACCCTCCGCAGACAGCGTGCCCGCAACCAGGGACGGCAGGAACGAGCCGGCAAGCAAGGCGCACGCCCCTACGCCCTGCGAGGACGGGTCCGATGCAGCCTGTGCGGGCGCAAGATGCAGCCCGCCACCATCCGCAACCACGTCTACTACCGCTGCGAATTCAAGGACCAGGAACAGGCCCTCTACCCCGATCTCACCCACCCGCGCACCGTCAACCTGCGGGAAGACATCGTGTGCCAGGCCCTGGACCAATGGATCGCCCGCGCCTTCGCCCCCGACCGGCTCACCGCCACCATCACCGCACTCAGCCACGCCAGCGCCGCAACAAGCACCGCAGAGACCCAAACACCCGAGCAAGCCCAAGCCCGCCAAGCGATCAAGGACTGCGAGCGACGCCTCGCCCG
>NZ_JAYWVC010000657.1:0-828 GCF_036281785.1 Streptomyces chiangmaiensis
GGCCAGGCCTGAAGACCGTTGGGGTTGGTGGTGATGTCGATGGTGGCTGGTTTCCATGACACCGGCCCGCCAGCCGCGGGCGAAGTCCGCCCGGATCCCGTCCCGCGTCAGCTTCTGCATCCGCCCGCCCCACTCGCCGGGCCGTCGGTCGCTGAGGCCGAGCATGAATGGCTGGGCAGAGTGACACGGAGCTCACCCCGTTGGTGAAGCCGGCACGGCCCTGGTCGTTCCCCGTAACGTGCCCCGGGGACCCGTCACAGAGCCTGTACGGCCTTTGTACCGCGCCAGGCCCGCAACACCCGCTCGAACTCCCTAGAGGTCGCCTTTCGACGAGGGGCGGAACGGCCGGGTGGGGAGGCCGGCACACAGCTGGTCTCCGCTACCGGGCGGCAGAGTGATCGAGGCAGTCGTCGCCACAGCATTGTCGGGGGATCGGTGCATACCGGACCGATGCGAGAACCTCCTCCGCCGATGACGGGGCAGAGGCTGCGCGATGATTGATCAGACAGCCGGACCAGCCTGTCAGCCACGGATCTCCATCGCCTGGCGAGGTGACGACGACCCTCTGCACACCGGCGCCCACGCCGCGCTGACCCGCTGCTGAAGGACGCGCACACCGAACCGTACAGCGGGCCCGAGGTCGACTCCGACCTTCGTCGCCACCGCGGGTCAGCCTGTGGAGGGACGCGGGGCGCGCAGGTGCGCCCGTTCCTTCAGCTCTTCCTCGTCGACAAACGTGAGCATCGGCTGACCCGGCGCGCACATCATGAACACGACGAACTTGGTGTTCGCGTCCGACAGGGCGTTGCCGTCCTGGTAGTGGATCAC
>NZ_JAYWVC010000658.1:0-827 GCF_036281785.1 Streptomyces chiangmaiensis
CGCCTCCGGCCGGGCCATGCTCGAAGCTCTCATCGTTGGCGAACGTGACCCGCAGGTCCTCGCGGAGATGTCGAAGAGCAGGCTCCGCAACAAGATCCCCGAACTCACCGAGGCACTGACGGGCCGCTTCCGCGAGCACCATGCGTTCTTGGCCCGGTTGTATCTGGACCAGTACGACCAGCTCACGGTGATGATCGGCCAACTCACCGAGCGGATCGAGGAGGCCATGGCCCCCTTTCGAGGCGCCCTCGACCTGCTCGACACCGTCCCCGGGATCAGCCGGGCCACCGCTGAGGTGATCATCGCGGAGACCGGTGGCGACATGGCCCGGTTCGCTTCCGCCAAACACCTCGCGTCCTGGGCCGGGGTCTGTCCCGGCCACCACGAGTCCGCCGGCCGCACCAAGAACACCAAGGTCCGCCCCGGCAATCCCTACCTCAAAGGCGCCCTAGGAATCGCCGCGTTCGGCGCTGTGAAGACCAACAACTCCTATCTGCAGGCCCGTTACAAACGGCTGGCTGCCCGGCGCGGCGCGATGAAAGCCCTGGTTGCCGTCGAGCACTCGATCATCACCTCGGTCTGGCACATGCTCACCGACGGGAAGCCCTATCACGAACTCGGCAGTACCTACTTCGCCCGGCGCGACCCCGAACGTGCCACCCGGCGAGCCATCACGCAGCTCAACCAGCTCGGCTACCGGGTCACCCTCAACCCTATCGACGCAGCAGCCTGACCCAAGCAGCAGACACCACCATCCGACGGCCCGTCGCGGCCGCCGGACCCCGGAGCTGCCCACAACCGCCCTGAGCTGGTTCTATTTACGCGTC
>NZ_JAYWVC010000659.1:0-819 GCF_036281785.1 Streptomyces chiangmaiensis
CTACGAGCGTCTTGCGCCGCATTCTGACCATGAGTTCGGCCCACGCAGGCCGGTCCGTTCCTGGCCTTTCGAGTTCTTTAAGGCCGGCAACCTGGTGTACTGCTACCGTGGTGCCGTTCTCGCAAAGCTCGCATTTCCGTGTCCGCAGCCGCATAAGCAGCTCTTTACGTGGGACACGGGCCGGGACCGGGGCCGGGTCGGTGATGACCGCCCGCCGGTCTTGCCGCAGAATGATTCCGCCGAATCGTGCTACCAGGTCCGGCTTACCCTTTCGCTTGCGCTTGGCCTCAAAGCAGGTCCTGAGGCCGTCGCCGGTGATGACCTTCGCCTGGTGGCGGGCAGCCATCTTGGTGACGGTGGACCTGTGCTTGGCTGCCAGCGTTTTCAGCATCGACGTCTCGGCGTGCCAGCGCAGTGTGCGCAGCCGCCAGACGTCCTGGGCGAGCAGGTAGTAGTTCACGACGCCCCTGTATTCGGCTCCGTAGATCCGTACGATGTCGTAGTCGTCCAGGTTCTGGAGCCGAGACCGGTGCCACGACTTTCCGTGTTGCCGGTAGCGGGCGCACTGGGCCTTGACCGCGTCCGACGGCACCCGCAGTGCAATCTTCCCATTCACCGATCTCCGGCTCCTGGTGATTTTCGTGCTGGAGTGCTGGACGGTGATGTCATAACCGAGGAACCGCGCCCGCTGGCTGCGGGCGTGCGTAATCAAGGTCTTGGTCGTGTTGAGTTCCAGTCCGAGGGTCTCTCGGAGGAACGTCGCGATCCTGGCCTTGATCTCTTCGGCTTCGGCCTTCGGTCCGGTGAATCCCAGCAAGT